>JAUILJ010000607.1 GCA_030433055.1 Polyangia bacterium | reverse complement strand
GCATTCGAAGTCTCTGAAGAGGTCGCTCAGCAACTCGCGGAGTGTTCGCCGCTCGGCGACGTCATCGACCGCAGCGTTGGGCCCAAGCCCCACGTCGACTTGCGCCGCATCATCCGTGGGCAGCTCGGGGCTCTGGGAGTCGCCGAGGACGCCATCGACGACGTCCCCGGTTGCAACCTGCTCGATGAAGCGGACTTCTTCAGCTATCGCCGCGACGGCAAGGCCAGCGGCCGCCACCTGAGCGCCATCGTGCCGCGAGGCTAGGTTCACCCGCCGCGAGGCTAGAGTTTCAGCGCCGCCGGCGGCGTAGCAAAGCCAACGCCCCGAGGCCCAGAGCAAAGAACCAGCGCCGCGGAGAGCTGGAGCCCTGCTGCGAGATGCTGCACCCCGAGCTGCTCCCAGCGTCGCCGTCATTGCCCTTGCCCGCGTCGGAGCCGCCGGCTCCGGCCACTGTATTCCCTGCGGAACCGCCAGTAGAGGCACCCGCAGCACCGCTGCCGCCGTCGCCGCCGCTGCCACCCGTCGTAGCCCCGCCGGTGCTGGCTCCACCGCTTGCCGCTCCGGCGTTGCCCCCCGTACCCGCGCCTCCCGCGCCTCCCGCGCCTCCGCTGCCCGCGGGGCAGTCGTTGCAGATATCCTTGCAGTCGGTCAGGCAGGTGCAGTTCTTCAGCGAGTTGTAGTCGTTGAAACCGTTGGGGTTCGCGTCGTTGCAGGCGGTGATGCACGCGTCGTCCGCACAGCTGTCGATGCAGTCCGCGAGCGCGATGCAGTCCACGTTGCGTACGCAGTCGAGAGTGCGCAGGCGGCACTTGTCCGCGCGGCAGCTGAAGCAGCTGCCGTCGTCGGGGATCGACACGCACAGATCGGAGTCTACGGTCTGGCCATCGACATCGAAGGAGCTGGCCATGCACAGCATGTCGCTGGGGCACGAGGCGGCGCTCCCGGGGGAGCAGAACTTGGTGCACTCGCCCGGGCTATTTTCCCTGCGACAAATATCGCCGTTGCACTCCCAACCGGAGCTGCACGCCTCCCCCTCGGCCTTGTGCTTGATTGGCGCGGGAACTGCGTTGCCCTCGAGCAGCGCCGTCTTCCCCGCGGCGGCAAAGGCTTGCTGGACCAAGGCATCATGGCCGAAGAGCGACGTGTCGATCAGCGGGCCGACGTTGCAGTTGCCCACGCGAGACGAAACTCCAATCACGGCTCCGCTGGTCGTATCGAACGCGGGACCACCGGAGTCCCCGCTGCAACCTGACGGCCCGAGCTGCAGCTCCGAAGCCGCCAGGAGCTCGTTCCAGTCCTTACCTGCCGCGAGGATGGGCACGTTGTCCCTGCGCCGCCGTGTGCCGCTCCCCCCTCCGCCGTTGCTCGTGATCCCATAGCCCACGACCGTCACCGTTTCCCCGGGGACAGCGACGTAGTTCGTGCGAATCTTGGCAGGCGTCACGCCGGTGATGTCGGTGTCCAGGACCACGAACGCCAGGTCCTTGTTGCACAGCTCCTTGCCCGCCTCGTGAATGATCTGCGAACCGCGGGCGACGGTATTGCCGGGGTTCACCCCGGTGTGCACCCGGAGCTGGCTGGGCGTGAAATCAGGGCCCACGTGATCTCCATTGTTCGACGCTCCATTCGGGTCGCAGCCAATGCCGTTGGACACGCTGGGCGCGACACAGTGCCACGCGGTGAGCACCAAGTTGGATGCGACGAGCGTGCCGGAACACGCGCCCTGGTTCGACGTCAGGTAGATGACGTTGGTGTGCGCGCTCGAGTCGCTATCGATGACGCCGCCGACGATGGCGTCGCTCAGCTTTTCCGTATTGGAACTCGGCCTCTCGTCAGAGCAGCCAGCGATCAGGGTCAACGAGAGCAGGCCGACGCCAGCAGCGAACGTACGCATGATGATCTCCAAGCAGGGGTCGAAGAGAGCAGGCGTGTCCGTCCGCTCCGGTGGGACCAAGATTCCAGGCAGGCTACGCTCCAGCAATAAGCGGCGCTAGCTTCGAATGTGCAGAGACACGGCAATCTGCCAGCGCCGCAGCGTGTCACTCGAGTTCGCCCGAGCTGTCTCAACGTGTGCAGTATCCGCAGGCGAGTGTGCTCGGTCAGACATGGCCTCGCATTCCGCCGCTAGCTCGGGTACTCCCGAAGTCATGGTGGCCGTCGCTTTTCCGCGCCCCGAACCTGGAGATCCCGAAGAGCTCAGCTGGGCGCTGCAAACCGCGCACAGCATGTGGAGCCAGGGCGATGCTCGCGAGGCCGTGCGCTGGCTACAACGAGCGGCGCTCACCGCAACCGAGATCGGGCTGAACCAGCGCGGCCAAGCCATCGCTCAGCTGGCCACCCATCTGCGCAGCACCACTCGCAGCCAACCGCCCGCGGCCCCCGGGGCTCAGCCGTCCGCGGCCCCGGCCGCCCCTCGATCCGCTCCGCCACAGGCCCACTCGGAGCAACCCAGTCACCCGCTCGCGCAGACTCACGTGAGCATGGGAATGGACCCGACTCATCCCCCGAGCAGCCGCGTGACGGCGCTCACCGAGCAGGGCCAGCACCCGCCAGCCGGCGCCCCCGAGGCCCAGCTCAGCCCGCACTCCGCTGCTCGCCAGGCCCTGCGCGTCTCGGTCGCACGCAATCCGGACGGCAGCTTTCATGTCGTCCCCCTGTCCGAAGGGCAAGCCGCTGCCGGGGGGACGGTGGAAGCCCTGCTGGTCGAACTCCTGCCCGCTTCGCTTACGAAAGCCTAGATCTCGCGGCCTCCCGAGCGCGCGGCTCCCCTGCGCGGATGGTCAGGCCAACGGTCGAGCCAAGGGAACCACCCAAGTATGGCTACAAGTTTCCGTTATGCGTGTACGCTTGGAAGCGTATGCCTTCAGCTGTCACATGCGGGGACTGCGGTGCCCAATTCGAGGTCACTCAGGACCTCTGGGAGTCGCAGATCGACGGCAAGCTCGTTCGCGTCCGATGCAAGCGCTGCGGTGCGAAGATCCAGGTAGACGGCCGCAACCCCAGCGAAGCTCCCAAGCACTCGAAGCCGCCGCCCGCCAACGTACGCGAGAAGCTGACCAGTATCGTGGATGCGGAGACTCAAGGCATCCGCGAGGAAACACCTACCGTTCCACTGACCAAGCCCGAGCAGGTCAAGCCCGCCAACGTCCCGGTGAGCCACGAAGACGCGATCTCGAAGGCGACTGACGATGATCCCTGGATGGTCTCCTACGCGGACGACGACGACCGCGAGAAGACCACCGCTCAGGTGAAAGCCGCCTTCGAGAACCAGGAGATCCACGCCGAGACATTGATCTGGCGAGACGGCATGGACGACTGGCTCCTGCTCCGCGAAGTTCCAGTCTTCTCGAAGCTTTTCCCCACGGTACCACCAATGGACCAAACAGGTGGTTTCCTGGGTACGGGAATGAGTTTGGGGGAGAGGGACGCTGGTCCTGACTCTGGGGACCAACCCACGCTCCCCCTCGCCAGCGAAGCTCCGGACGACCTCGCACAGGAAGACGAGGAGCCTCCGATCAGCCTGGTCCCCGAATCCCTCCCCCCCGAGTCAATCGACCCCGACTCCCTGGACCCCGACTCCCTCGATCTCGGCAAGCCGGGAGGAATGGTCGCGCTCAGCGCTGGTACGCTGAAGGAGAGCAAGGCCAAGCCTCCGCCCCCACGGCGCGGGCCGCCAGCGGCGAAAGCGGCCCCAAAGGCAGAAGCCCCACGAGTCAAGCGCCTGCCCAAGCCGCCGCCCGCGCCTCCCAAGACGAAAGCCGATTTCCTCGTAAGCGACCCGGACAACGAGGCGCCCCAGCCGGAAAAGGCTGCAGCACACAAGCCTTCAAACGAAAAGCCGCAAGGAAAACCGAAGCCCAAGCCGCCCGCGAATCTGAAGCGCCCAGAGACGATCGCCTTCGAGAAGGACGATCTGCCCCCAGACTCCGCACCCGACGTGGGCGCGCTGAGCCGAAAGTTCGCTGAGGCGCCCAAGCTCGATGCAGATGCCCTGCGCAAGAAGCGAGAAGACGAAGAGCTCCTGCGGATGGGTTCAGTCAGCCTGGGCGACACGTCGATGGGCGTCGACGAGAGCGCGCCCGCCGCGCCGACCATCGACGTCTCGAACCTGGACGCTTCGGACAGGGCTGAGGCAGCTCCCCCAAGCAGCAAGAAGAAGAAGAAGAAGCGGAAGGCCAAGAGTGGCCCGCCGTCTTCTCGCCGCGTCCCGGTCGACGTAGAGCTACCCAAGACGAGCGACACCAAGCCGAGCGACACCCGCAGCACGCCCAGCGAAGCGCCGGTCACCCGCTCGAAGCCGGCCCCCGCCAAGAGCGTCGAAGCAGAGCCCGCAACGGCGGAGTCCGCTGAAGGCAGCTCGAAGCTTCCGCTCTACGTTGGGCTCGGTCTGGTCGCCGCGTTCGCCATTTATTGGTTTGGTTTGCGCTCCCAGGCGGAGCCGGAGGCCAATACGACCAAGCCGGTAGCCACCGAGATCAAGACTTCGGAAGCTCCCGCCGCGAACACAGCGGAACCGCCGGACGAGCCCGCCAACGAACCGAGTGAACCTGCGGATCCCCCGGCGACCGCCGAGCCCGAAGAACCCACCTCGCCGAGCGAGAAGCCTGCCAGCACCGCAGCCAACCCCGCGGAAACGAGCAAGACGCCGACTGCAACCGACACGCCCGGCCCCAAACCGGAAGCGACGAGCAAGCCGGCAGAGCCGGCAGAGAAGCCCACGGAGAAGCCGGCAGAGAAGCCCTCAGAACCCGAGGAGCCCGCAGCACCCGCAGCCGAGTTCAACGTTGCTGCGGCCCGAAGCGCGCTCGCGAGTGCCGCGGCCGCAGCGAGCTCTTGCCGTAAGGAAGGCGATCCTTCAGGCATGGCGCAAGTGACGATCACGTTCGCCCCGAGCGGTCGCGCGACGAGCGCCAACATCAGCGGTCCTCCGTTCGCTGGCACGGCAACGGGTGGCTGCATCGCGGCGACCATGCGGCGTGCCAAGGTCCCACCCTTCAGCGGTGGCTACAAGACCGTGAGCAAGAGCGTAGTTATCCACTGATTCTAGGACCTCGCACGAGCCACGGTCGCGTCACGTGCGAGGCCTGTCGTCGGCCGCTCGGTTCGCCATCAAGCGGGAATTGGCCGCTGGACTCATGGACCCGCCGTGCCCAAGGCACCGCGTTCGGTGATTGACTCGGGGTCCGCGCGCGGGATTCACTTGTCTGGCCAGGGCACGCAGCACACAGGGTGTTGGTATCCACCCCCACATCACGGCTGCTCCCACGCTCTGCTGGCGCTCTCTCGGGCGCGGGCGCAGCGTGGCGACGCGGCACCAAGGATCAGCGATGAAGAGCAACGCGCAACGCGCACACGCAGAGCATGGACTGAGCATCTGGCTCGACGGTCTGCGACGGGGAACCTTGGCATCCGGCGAGTTCTCTCGGTTGATTCGTGAAGGGATCCGTGGAGCCGTGATCG
>JAUILJ010000606.1 GCA_030433055.1 Polyangia bacterium | reverse complement strand
CACTGGAGCAACCGGAGGCACTGGAGCCGGAGGCACTGGAGCCGGAGGCACTGGAGCCGGAGGCACTGGAGCCGGAGGCACTGGAGCCGGAGGCACTGGAGCCGGAGGCATGGGAGCAACCGGCGGCGCGGGAGCAACCGGCGGAGGCGAGTCCGCAGGCACCGGCGGTTCGGGAGGCACCGGCGGATCAGCGGGCACCGGCGGATCAGGTGGTACCGGTCCCCTGGACTGGAAGGTCGCAAACCTGACTTGGTTCACCTCGTACCCGGACCCCGGCAGCGACGAGTGCGTGAACTACAACGGCTGCACGTGGGCAGGCTACTTCGCCGGCGTCGAAGGCAAGCAGAGCGAGGAGTGGGTCGCCGCCCACAACATCGTGGCGGTGCACTCCAAGGACTTCGACACGTACAAGCTCCACACCCTGCGCCTGCGTCAGGGCGCGCGGGAGATCGACGTCGTGGTGTACGACGAGTGCTCCGACAACGACTGCAGCGGCTGTTGCACTCGGAACGCACATCCTGAGTCCGGCTACCTGATCGATATCGAGAGCTACACCAAGGACCGCTTTGGCTCGGGTGAGGGCGTCGTGGAGTTCGCGTGCCTCGACTGCAACTGATGCTCGAAACGCTGCGAGCCGGGTGCGTACCAGCGTTCGATACAGCGCGCCTCACCCCCAAATGCAGCGCTCACCAGAACCAAGCACGTTGCTCCCAAGCCGTCACCTCCGGCGTGGGTTGGTCAGCCGTCGAGGGCTGATCAGCCGGCTTTGTCGAGGGCTGCGCGGATCGAGTCGTAGCGCCGAGGCAGCGTGGGCTCGAACTGCTCGACCCAGAAGAAGTTCATCAGCACGTCACCGCCGTGTTCGTGCCGGTGCATGTCCGTCAGTGCCTCGGACACAGCGTCCCGCACAGCCCGCGATACGTGAGGCGCTGCGCAGATAGTATCCGCGGGGATCATTGGAGTGATCACCAGCGGCCGCATGGCCTCCAGGTCCGTCGCGAGCGTCCAGCCAGCACGGGATAGCTCGCTCCCGATGTGTTGAGAGCCGGCCGCGACGAAGGTCGCGCCAACGTCCAGCTCCCGCCTGGCGACCAGCTCCGCGACCGTCTTGTGATCGCCACAGAAGCGCTGCTCGGAGAACTCCTCCAGAGCGAAGCCCCGCTGACGCAGCTCGAGCAGCGGAAACAAGTAGCCCGCGGCAGACATCGGGTCGACCCAGCCAACGCGAGTCCCGCACAGGTCATCGAGTGACTGGTACGGTGCGTCTGCCCGCACGAAGAGCACCCCGCGGAAACCCGCGTCGCGCTGGCGCACGCCACTCGCGATCAGGGTCAGATCACAGCGCTTGCTGGACTCCACGTAGACCGCAGGCGGTAGCCACGCGAAGTCCACTTGATCGCGAGCCATGGCGTCGAGCAACTCGTCGTAGTTCCGCAGCTGCTGCACGTGAACCTCTTGGTTCAGCAGGCGGCCAAACATGCGCTCGAACTCGACCAACGCTTCGGCCTGGCGTGCGCTCAACGCGACGGGACCGACACCAAACACGACAGGCACAATCCGAAAGCTAGCAGCGGGCCGCCCACGCGCCGCTGCCAGGCACTAAAAATCGGACGCCGTGCGATATCGACACAACGCTCCATCGGCACTGGCCCGGACGACTAGAAACGAACATTCCCACTTAGAAATTCTCGCCCTCTCGGGGCTCGAAACGGGAAAAGCTGCGGCTGCTGCCGCGCGGGGGCACAGGCACGCGAGCAACCAGGGTGGAGTGTTTCCGCTTTGCGTCACGCAACGTACACCCATTCCTACAGTGCACCACTCGGCCGCCCGTCTGAAGTGATGCCCTCGGAGGCTACTAACAGTTAACCTGTCGGACGTGACCCATCGAGCGCACCTCAGCACCGCGTTGGTCCTTGGACTGACGCTCTGGCACCACACCGCGACCGCCCAGGACTGCAGCTGCGATCATCAGATCGATCCCGGCACGACGTCCTTCGACGGCATCGACAACGGCGTCAAGCCGGGCGACCGCGTTTGCGTGATGGCGGGCAAGCGCGAGTTCCTCCGCTTCCAGCACATGCAAGGGTCTGAATCCGCGCGGATTGAGATTATCAACTGCGGCGGCCTGGTCGAGATCCACAACGACACCCGGGCCTACGCGCTGGTGTTCGAGGACGAGTCGCACCACTTCCACGTCTCCGGCACTGGCGACCCGAGCATCGAGTACGGCTTCAAGATCAGCGCCCCCGCGAAGGACCCCTATCCCGGCATCGGCCTCTGGCTGCTGGGAAAGAGCACGAACTACGAAGCCGATCACATGGAGATATTCGACACTGGCTTCGCTGGCGTCTCGGCGAAGACGGATCCCATCTGTGATGGCAGCGCAGATCAGGACAAGTTCATCCAGAAGGACGCCGACCTCCACCACCTGTATGTGCACGACACGGGCGGCGAGGGTTTCTATGTCGGCAGCACCTAGGCGAACGGCCAAACCATCACCTGCAACGGCAACCAGGAGGTGCACCAGCCGCACTACCTGGAAGGCATCAAGCTACACCACAACGTGATCGAGAACACGGGCTGGGACGGCGCCCAAGTGGGCATGGCGCGTCAAGGCTGCCAGGTGTACGCGAACGTGATCCGCAACGTGGGGCTCGAGGGGGTGCAGTACCAACAGCAGGGCCTCCAGATCGGGGCCTTTTCCGCATGCGAAATCTGGGGCAACCTGCTGGAGAATGGCCCCACCAATGGCGTCTTCGTGCTCGGCGCCTACGACACGTCGGTGTTCAACAACCTGATCATCAACTTCCAGGGCACTGGCATCTACGCGAACCAGCAAGACTTCGGCGACGGACACAGCTATCGCATCTGGTACAACACCATCGTCGACAGCGGTGATGGTGGAGTAAAGTTGTTCGGCGGAGACCTCGTCGCCAACGAGCTCAGGAACAACTTCTCCATCGGCGCAAACGGTAGCATCGCCGCGGGCGGTGACGTGGACGTGGATCAAGGCTCCAACGTCGAGGTGGGGTCGGTGGCCGAAGCCAAGTTCTACGCCAGCGGTGACTACCACCTCGCAGCTGACTCACCGGCGCGCGGCGCCGGCGTGGCAATCACTCAGGTCACCACGGACCTCGATGGCCGGATGCGCGAAGCGCCGCCGAGCGTCGGGGCCTACGAGTACGCGGATGATCCGGGCCCGGTGGACGGCGGAGCGGTGGGCGGCGGCTCTGGCTTCGGTGGCAGCGCAGGCTCGGGCAACGGCGGCAGCGGCAACGGCGGCAACGGCGGCAGCGGCAACGGCGGCAGCGGCGGCAGCAGCAACGCCGGCAGCAGCAACGCCAGCGGTGGTGCCTCAGGAAGCAGCTCCGACGACGGTGGCTGCGGCTGCAGCGTCCCCGGATCCTCAGGGAAATCAACACCTGGAATGATCCTGCTTGGCTTGCTCGGGCTCAGCGCCCTCCGGCGCCGCCAACGCCAGGTCGCGTGAGTTTCGGTTGGGGGAGAGGTCAGAACGTCACCAAGCTGGGACTGCCGGCGTAGTACTCGTCTCGATCACTCGCCCCGAAGCGGTACCCCACCCACACTCCAGCCCCAACGTGGGTCACCCCAAAGTCGCTCCCTGGCTCACCTCCCCGCGCGCCGAGCAGCACCTGCACGCGAGAAGCCAAGGAGAGGCGTTCAGAGACCTGAAAGCCGAAGAAGGTCAGCTCCGGGCTGAGAAAGAACCCGTTGCTCGGCGTATTTGCCTCAGGGATCCGCCCTTCGGCCCCCAGCTCGTAACCGGAGGTCGCGCCCAGCCCAATCCAGGCGGAGCCGAGGTGCAGGTTGAAGTCGAAGTAGCCCCCCAGAGGCACGAGCACTCCGCCAACTCCGTCGAGCACCCACGAAGCCAGGCCGAACGACACGCTCGAGCCTTCAGAGAGGCCGTAGTCCACGCCGAGCCGCGCGCCCACGCCGATCGGCGCCATCTCACGGATGGCGTTTCTGCCTACGGGAACCAGGGGCAATACGCCAAGCTCGAGGCGCGGGCGCCAGCTGCCCTCGTCAACGGGCGGCGGCGGCGGTGGCGGTTCCAGACAAATCGCTGGACTGAGGTAGGGCGTGGGCGCGGCGAAGTGCACTTCGATCGTGACCACCTCGCCTTCCTTCGCCTGCACGGTGAAGGTCTGGACATCCCCAGCCCGGTCGACGGTCACTTCGTGCTCGCCCGGCGGCACTCTGAAGATCCACTCTTGCTTGGGTCCGGCGCCGCGCCCCGAATCGGCGCCTAGCTGCGCCGCCACAGACTCGTCGGATTGCACCACGATCACGGGTTGCTTTCGCAGGAACTCGATCGCCGCATCAATTTCTTCGCGGAATTCTTGAAGCGAATCGAAATCGCAGCTCGTCAGCGCACGGAGGTGCTGCAAGGCCAGATCGTAGCGCAGGAGCTCGCGCTCTAGCTTGGCCTGCTCGAACAGGAACAACGGGTGGGGGCTGTACTCGAAGGCGCTCTGCGCTGCCTCGAGCGCGGCTTTGAGGTCGCCTGTCTGCTTCGCCCGCTGGATGCGCTCGAACGCCGAGGCAAGCAGCGCCTCGTGGGCGTCTGGATCTGACTCTGGGCACTCGAGCGCTGGTAGCTCGTATTCGGGCGCAGCGGATCCGTCAGAGGCGCGTTGGATGCTCTGCGCTCGAGCTACACCGCTCACCGAGCCCAGCGCCGAGGCGATGAACAGCGCGCGACGCGCGAGGATGGCCCGGCGATCCGTATCCGCCATGCGCCCAGTGTGCGCGGCCTGGTGGCGAACGGGAAGACCAGACGCAGGAGAGCCCCGAACCACTGGTGCGGGGCTTCTCGCTAGGCAGCGCGCGGTGGACGTCAGCCGGCTTTGACCGAGATCTGGCGCGGTTTGCTCTCGGGCTTCTTGGGGATCCGCACCTTGAGCACGCCATCCTTCAGCGCCGCATCCACCTCGTGGCTGGCGTTGTCTGGCAGCGTGAACATGCGGCGAAAGCTGCCGTAGGTGCGCTCGACTTGGTGGAAGTTCTCGCCGTCCTTCTTCGCCTCTGCCTCGCGCTTACCGGTGATCGACAGCTGATTGCCGTTCACGCGGACGTCGACATCTTCAGCTTTCACACCAGGCAGGTCAGCGACGAGCTCGAAGGCTTCTGCAGTCTCCTTGATGTCGAAGCTGGGTAGGAAGCGCGCCGGGCGCGGCTCGTCTTCGACCCGCATCAGCTCGCGCATCAGGCGGGGCAGCTGGGTGTCGAAGCTGAAGGCGACCTCATCGGCCCCAAGGGAAAGCTTGGGCCACCACTCTCCCCCGGGGCCGCCGTAGCGCTGGGCCTGAAGCAGCTCCCCTTCCCCATCGAAGCGAAGCAGGGCCAGGTCCCCGCTGCCCCGGTTCATCAAGCGCTCGGCATCGATGTCCATGGCCCCCTCAAAGGACACCCCCACGAGGACCCCGCCTCGCTGGTGACC
>JAUILJ010000605.1 GCA_030433055.1 Polyangia bacterium | reverse complement strand
GCGCGCCCCACGAGCACCCGCCAAGCCCAGCAGGGCCGCCGAACGATCCAAGCTGGGGAGGCCGGGCGGGAGCGCAGGGAGGATGCGCTTGACCCCCGTCAGCCCCGCGATCCTCCCGAGCGCGCCAGCGCCCCCTGTGATCACGATGAACTGACGATAGCTGACTGGCTCACCATGCGCCCTGACGACCCGCACACCGAGCGTCTCGAGCTGGGCGACCGCTCGCAACAATTCCGCACGAGAACTCGGCGCGTCCGCGAGCTCCACTAGCAGCTGCGGGGCCTCCTGAGTCTGACGGATCGCTCCCAGACCGATCGGGGACAAACGAAGCTCGGTGGAACGAAGCACCCGGGCGGGCAGCTTGCTCACGACCTTCGGAGCAGCACCAGCGGACGACTGAGCAGTAAGGAGAAACAGAGCGCTGAGCGCAGTCAGGCAACGAATACGCATCGCTCGCTTATGACAGCCGCGATGGCCCTTTCACAGCGCTTCGGACAAGACACGAATAGCGTTAAACCGCTAACGCCGGGACCTGAGTTCACGTCAGGTGCGTGGGTTCCGCGAGGTTTGAGGAGCGCGGGGCGGCGACATGGGAATGCGCGCCTTTTCCGCGTCCCAGGGCGAGCGCAGTCGACCGGACCGCGAATTTTCTCACGCTGGGCAGCGCAGCGATGCTCACCGCGTTCGAATTTCGTGCCAATTCGTCGTGCTACCCAACTGCAACACAGCCGCGCGCGTGCGATCGAGAGGATCGCTCAGGTAGGAGTCATTCCGGCGTGGAACAGCGGTACCGGCCCGGGGTCCGTACGGAGCAGATCGCGGACGTAGCTCGGCGGCGGCATCTCGAGCAAACGGAAGTGGATCTGCCGCGTGTGTATGTCTTCCTCGAGCTCCAAATAGCCTTCGTCAGCCAGGGTACACAGCATGCCGAAGACGTGGCTGGGCGTGGACACCGGATGCGCGCCAGCGCTCGGGATGTAGGGGTTCAAATCGCGAGCCCGAAACGCCTGCTCTCGGCTCCCCCTGGAAGTATCCGCAAGGAAATCTTCCAGGAACGCGCGGTATATGCTCTCGAAGTAGCGCTCGGCGAAGTCGACCCAAGCCAGCGGCTCTGTTACGGCGAAGCGCCCGTGAGGCGGCAGCACTGCGCGCACTCGGTGACGCGTGAAGAACACGCGGAGGTGGCGGATGGTACGCAGATAGCGCTCGTAGGCCATGCTGTAGCTCTGCCCACCCACCGTGAAGATGGGGATGACGAAGTCCCAGCTCTCCGGCGCCTCAGGGCGACCGGTGCAGATGATGGTATCCCCGGGCACAGCAACCCCCAGAGCCGAGTCGAAGTACAGCACGCAGTCCTGGGAGTGCCCCGGTGTTGGTACCGCGAGGATACCATCCGGCACCTCACCATGATCGACGAAACGCAGCGCTCGCTTGGGCGTGCGGGTGAAGTAACCGCGAAAACGCTTGCGCAACGCGTTCTCGATCATCTCCTCGTCGCTCAGCGTGTTGTACTCCCTGAGACCCCAGTGACAGCGGGAGAGGAAGATCTCGTAGGTCTCGTGGAGAAAGCTCGGCGTGGGATGAGTCAGGCTACGGAACGCCGCCGAGTGGAGGTAAATCGGGGCCCTCTCGCCGTCAGGGCGACCAAAGCCAGCGATCACGCCCGCGCTCCCAGCGTGATCCCCATGGCAATGGGTGACGAGCAAGGCATCGAGCTTCTTGACTCCCCGCTCGTCGAGCAGCGCGTGGTTCGCTTCGATGATCTCCGGGCGCGTCGCGCTCGCCTCGAACTGAAAGGTCAAGCCACCCACGCGGCGCAGCACCAAGTTGATCATCTTGGGGCTGGGGTAGCCGCTCGGCACGGACAGGATCGAGAGCTCCTTGTCGACTCCCAGCTCCTTCAGCGCGTCATTGAATGGCTTGAGCATGCGGCACGATTACCCCACGCTCTGCCAGGGGCAAGCACCACGGCTCAGGGCGTAGGCCTCACCGCAGTGTCGTTCCAGAACCGGCGTACCTCCTCCAGATCGCCGGTGCGGCGCGCAGGGGGAAGCGCGGACAGCAGCTTGCTCCCGTAGCCCTTCTTGCTCGCGCGCTCATCCAGGAGGGCGACGATCCCGCGATCGGTGCGGGTGCGAATCAGGCGCCCAAAGCCTTGCTTCAGCGTGATCGCGGCTCCGGGTACGTGGAGCTCCATGAAGCTGTTGCGGCCCTCGGCCTCGAGGGCGTTGCTGCGGGCCCGCACGATCGGATCGCTGGGCACAGCGAACGGGATTTTCTCGAGCACGACGAGGCGTAACGCTTCCCCAGGGACATCCACGCCCTCCCAGAAGCTGAGCGTGGCAACGAGCACCTGATTCTTCGCCGCCTTGAAGCGACTGAGCAGGCTCGCCTTGGGCGCCTCGCCCTGCAGCATCACCCGGCCAGCGCCGAAGCGACTGACGAGCCCGCGATGAATCGAGCGCATGGAGCGCAGCGAAGTCGTGAGCACGAAGGCGCCACCGTTGGTCAACTCACACAGCGCGTGCACCCGCTCCACCACCTGGTGCAGGAAGCGCGGGTCTCTGGGGTCGGGCAAATCTGCCGGCGTGTAGAGCAACGCCATGCGCTCGAAATCGAACGGCGATGGAACAATCAGCTCATCGACCTGGATCGTGTCGTCAGCCAGGCCAACCCGAGAGCGCAGATAGGCGAGCTCAGGGATCCCGGCGCTGCGCTGCGGGTTGGCGTCGCCCGGGTTCACCTCCTGCGGATCTGCGTCGCTGTCACCACCGTCCTTCGATCTGGCGCCGCGCGATTTCGCAGCCGACTTGCTGCCCACGCTGGCCAGCGTGGCGCTGGTCATGATCACCGCAGGGATCGACTCGAAGATGCGCTCCTTGAGCACAGGCGCGACATCCACCGGAGCCGCGGACAGGCGTGGCGACTTCGCGCTCACGTCGATCCACGTGACCCGACCCGGACCACCCTCGATCACCTGAGCGAGATCGTCACGCAGCCCTCGACTCTTGCGCGAGAGCACCTCACACGCGTCCGCGATGCGCCCCCAGGAGCCAGCACCTGAATCTTGAGCCCGCTCGCTCGTCTCTTCCGCGAAGCCACCGAAGGCTTCCAGCGCGGAGTCGAGGGTGTGCCAGCGCTGCTCCAGGTCGCCGCGCCAGACGTCGGGATCTACCGTCGTCCGCCCTTCTTCTCCACGGAAACGCTGCACCAGCTCTGCGAAGAAATTCTCGCTGCTCGCGCTCACCCTGTCTGTGAGTCGTCGCGCCCGCTCACCCTCGGTGCCTCGAGCAAGCAGCGGCAGATCGTCGCCGCTGGCCACGAGCAAGCGCTCTGCGTCTCGCAGCAACGAGTCAACCCGCCCACGAGAGACGCTGACGCCAAAGAAATTCGTGGCGATGTCCTCGATCTGGTGAGCCTCGTCGAAGATCACAGCGTCGTAGTCTGGCAGCACCCGGCCGGGGTGCGGCCCGCGCAGCGCGAGGTCAGCGAAGAACAGGTGATGATTCACGATCACCACCCGCGCCGCTTCCGCCTCGCGCTTCATGCGGGTCACGAAGCACTCCTCGTAGTGCTCGCACCCTGCGCCGATGCGAGTATCGCTGGAGGAGGTGATCTCTCGCCAGATGGGATCGCTCTCCTGGAGCGCCACCAGCTCGGACACGTCGCCTGTCTCCGTATCCGGGAGCCAGCGTTGCAGGCTGTTCAGCGCCAGCGCGTACCCGGGCCGGATCCCCTCCGCGGAGTCCTTGAACTCCGTGAGCCGCCGCATGCACACGTAGTTGGCCAGGCCTTTCATCACGGAAACGCGCGGCTGTATCCCCAGGGCGCGCGCGACGAGGGGCACGTCCTTGTAGGCGATCTGGTCTTGCAGGGCGCGGGTGGCGGTGGAGATGATGACCTTGCGACCGCTCGCAAGCGCCGGGATCAAGTAGGCGAGGGTCTTGCCCGTGCCAGTGCCGGCTTCGCACAGCAGGATGCGGTCCTCCGCGAGCGCTCGCTCCACGGCGGCAGCCATCTGCAGCTGCCCCGCGCGCGCTTCGTACGACCCAAGCGCGGAGGCGAACGGACCGTTCGGACCGAGCAACTCCTCCGCGGAGGGCCATCCGGTGTTGGGGTGCGTGCTCACGTCGCAGACTTAGCTGCTCTGGGGACGGGTGGGGGCGTCAATCACGCAGAGGAGGCAGCGCTGGCACCCAGGCTCTCGACTCACTCCATCGCGGGCGGCGGCTGACTGGGTGGCACAGAGCCTTCGACGTCCAGGAACTGGACACCAACGATCTGCCCGTCGGCTTGCTCTTTGATCCAGACCACCCGGGCCGGATGAATCGGCTCGTTCTCATCGCCCACCTGAACGTCGACGTCATCGCCTTCTGTCAGAGGGTCCTCGACGATGATGCGTACGCCCCCCCGACTGACGTTCAGTGTCCAGCCCGTGATCTCCTCACTGCCGCGGCGCAGCAACACCCGCTCCGACGCCTCGCGTCGCGCGCCTCCGGAAGAGCGTCGAGTGTTGTGCTTTCCGGAGTCGGCGTCGGTCGGCTTGGAGTCGCTCACGTCATCCGCAACCATAGCAGAATGACCGGCCGCTCCGTCAGCACTCGTCTTGAGTGCATCGCCGATCCAGCTCGCGATTCGGTACAGCTCGGCGCGAGGTGCTTCCTCCACGGGTGGCAGATCGCAGATCACCACATCGCGCACTGCCCGCAGCCGAGTGTGAGAATCTCGCACGCGAGCGCCATCGGCAGCCGCTCGACGGACAGCTTGGGGTGGAGTTGGGAACTTGAATTGCGCCATAGGACACCTCGCGGCAACTGACCTAGCTGCAAGCGGTGTGCCCCACTGCCACAACCCTAGACGGGGCGGTCGTGTTTTGTTGCCACAGGTGCCTGGGTTTGGGGGTGAGAGCAGTCACCTCGTGCCCTGATCCGCTCGCTTGAGGCCAGCTGAAGTCCTGAGGATCACTCGGGTAACCGACCGGTGGAGTCAGCCCGTGCTCCTGCTTTGGTGCGCCTGCAAACCAGCTGCTGCGCGAGCGCAGGCTGACGTGGGACCAGCGCGCCTCTCCCCCGAACTCGTGTCCCGGAAGACACGGTCACCCGGATCCTACCGTCACACTTGGCTACAGCTTGCGGTATCGGGCGTTAACGACCCAACACCCTTGAGCAACGCTTACGAGGGCCGGCTCCCCGGCGCCGGCGAGCGCGAGACCCGCCTTGCTCTGCGTGGTATGCGCGGCGCCCCGGGAGAATCGTACCGCGATGGCTCGAGACCCCGGAGGCCCTTCGCATCCGCGCCATTCGCGCGACTCTAAGAACGACTCATGCTCAGAATGCTTCGCTCAGGCGGCGTCTCCCAGTGGCTCATGGGAGGAATCGTCGTCGCTATCATCGTTGTCTTCATGGTGCCCGCGATGAGCGGCAGCGGCGGTGGCAGCCTATCCATCGAATACGCCGTGAAGGTGCGCGGAAA
>JAUILJ010000604.1 GCA_030433055.1 Polyangia bacterium | reverse complement strand
CGGGTTGCAGTTGCTCACCAGCACGACCTCGGAATTGCAGCTGCCGGTCGGAGACCCGCAGGTGCACGTCGTGCAACGCCGATCGTCGCTTGAGCCGGAGTAAGTCAGCACCTTCACCGAGTAGGGTCCCGCCGGACACGCCACATCTCCTGATTGCACGACACACGCTGCTTGGAAAGAGCCGCTGAGCTTCGGCGTGCACACCGCGTTGCCACCACACTCACCGCCCGGGTCTCCCATATCGCACGCCACGACGTCGTTGCGGAACCCGGACTGGTCGATCGTCGTGTTGCTCGCTCTTGGCTGGCAGCCGGTCGCTGTGTACGAAGGAGTGTTGGCAAACAGGAGCCTCTTGTTACCGAGTCCGCTCGCTGCCGTGCACGCCCCTGGCGCGAGATTGTAGTCATTGCCCCCGAAGCATTGGAGGCAAACCCCGCTTGTTCCGTTCTCGCACAAACCGGCGTTGCCACAGCTCTCGCCCTGGGGGGGATCGCAGCTGCAAGCGCAGTGAGACTGGCCCACCTCGAAATCGGACTTCGCGCTCAACGCGGTGCCCGCAAAGTCGCCGATACAGGCTGGCGGTGAGGTTCCCTCGTACATCGCCACGGGGCCGGTCCAACCTGTGGGCGCGGGCGGGAGGCACTCGCCCAAGCAGGGGTTTGGAGTCCCTCCGCTGCCTGCCGCGCCGGCGCTGCCGCCCATCCCTGCGGAACCGCCCGCGCTAGCTCCCGCGCCGCCCTGAGCGCTGCCTCCCTGGGCCGCGCCAGCGCTGCCCGAGGAGCCGCCGGCGCTCGCGCCCGCACTGCCCCCGGCGCTGGTGGAGCCGGCGCTGCCCCCAAAGCTGGTCGAGCCAGCGCTCCCGCCAGAGCCTGCGGTGCTGCTGCCCCCCGCGGACGTTCCGGCGGTCCCCTGAGCTTTCTCCCGCTCCTCCGGGGAGCAAGCCAACACCGTGAGACCAAGCAACCCGCAAGCCAGGACGTAGCGCATACCTGAAGTCTAGACGCCGGCTTCGGGTGCCCCAAGGCCCCGACAGCAGAAAGCCCTCAACAGGGCCAGCGGCCGACTGTCAGGGGCTCCTGAGTCGCGAGGGGTTTCGCGAGCTTTCAAGGCGCGGAGGACAATTTCCGCACTCGGATACGGGCTAGAACTTCACCGCCACCGAGGTGCTGCCGCCGCCCTTGACGTTCACGCTTCGCACCTGGCGCCCCTCGGCTCCGATGAAGACGATGGTGTGTGAGCCAGCCGAGACGCGCACGGTCTTGGGAGACATGCCGATCGGCTTTCCGTCGACCACCACGTTCACCGGCGGGATCGAGGAGATGTTGATCATTCCCTTGTCGCTGGCCGCGGCGCTGTCCTTCGCCTCTTCCTTGTCCTTGGAGGGCTTTTCATCCTTCGCCGCGCTCTTGGTGCTGGTGGGCGCCTTGGCGGCCGCGGCAGAGGAACCAGCTAATCCCTTGTCCTCCGCCTTGGTGTCCTCGGCGGGCTTCTTGTTGCCGAGGTCTTCGAGGCTCAGGGACTCTTCACCCTTGGGCTTTTCCGCGGGGTTATCGGCCTGCTCGGACTTCGCGCCGTCTTTGCTCGGGACCAGGTCGACGCGATGATTGGTGGTGCTCCCACCGTTGACCTGGATGGAGACCGCTGCCGAGCTCTCGTAACCTGGAGCGATCACCTTCAGGAAGTGCTCCCCGGCGGAGAGGCCATCGACCTTGCAGGGAGACGCCTCGCAGCGCTTGCTGCCATCCACGAACAGCTCGAACTTGTCTACCCCGGCGCCGCCAGGCCCAGCGACGCTGGCGAGCAGCGTGCCGTCCTTCGCACCAAAACCAGCCACGCCGGCTTGCTTCGCCGCGAGCCCGCCGACGGCGAGCACCAGCACCGCGGCGGCCGCGACGAGGAACTTGCTCGCGCCGCTCTTGGCCGGCTGAGGCGGCGGGGGCGGCTGGGACATCGAGGTGGGAGGCGCGCTGTGGAGCATTCCGCGCGGAACACCAGCAACCTGGGGGATCTCGGTGACGGTCTGCGCCTGCACCGAGGGCGGCGGTACCATCGAGGAGTCCGCGGCGCGCGCGCTCGCGGGGGGCGGTGGAACAGCGGCAGCCGGACGCGCCGAAGGCGGGGGCGCAGCCATTCCGCCAGTCATCGCGCGCACGATGGCCACGTCGGGCAGCTTGACGGTTGGAGTACCATCGAGCGGCGCACGCACGGGCGTCGCGTCGTCTCCGTTGTCCTCCACGTACTCAGCCTGGGCCGTGACCGGCGCGGCCTTGGACGGCGGAGGCGGAGGCGCGGACACGCGACCCGAGGGGGGCGCGGGGGCGCGACTGGGAGGCGGCGCGGGGATCCGGCTCGGCGGGGGCGGCGGCACCGGGCTCATCGCGTGCACGCCGCTCGACGAGGGCATCGAGGCCCGCGCCTGGGACGCCGCACCGACCAGGCTCGCCGCGGCGGTTACCTGGCTGCGCGGAGCGCTCGCCGGGGGCGCGATGCCGCCGCTGCGCTTGCTCTTGGCAGGAAGGTCCGCGAACAGCTCTCCGGAAGACTCTTCATTTTCCGCCGTGGAAATATTGCTGTCTGAGCTGGCCATATCGAATTACCTCCTGAGAAGCGCGTGTGCGGTGCACTAAAGGGGCGCGCTGGAGTCGGACGTCGCCTCGAGGGTGCGTCGTCCAGACGCCGGGCACGGGGGATTGTATTTCAAACCTAAAGGACTTCCATGGGCCAAATGCGGCCGTCCGGCTGGTTTGTTACGAATAGGGAAAATTACAGCGACACTACCGGACCAGAGTTGCGACTCCAGCAGGCTTTGGGCTGCTCGCGAAGGATCACTGAACTCGTGAGCAACCCCCAAAAAAGCGTACGTTTGCTGACCAGCCCGAGCCTTACGCGGGGCGCGGTTTCGGCGACGTTTCAGCCAATTCGCGAAATCTCGCCGAGTCCGACCCGACTCTCGGTGGCCTCGCCCGGCCGAGCGGCGCAGGGCGCTCAGATGCTGTTATCGAAGGTGGTGCAGTCCATGGTCTGCCAACCGCTCGGCAGTGTGGCCGGATCGAACGAAGGGGTCTGACCCTCGGAGCAACCTAGCTGACAGTCACTCAGCTCGAAGCCGCTGCTCAGCTGGTAGCGGCAGTCGCCCTCGTCGAAGCCGGACGTCGACTGACACGCTGCGCACTTGGTGCAGAACGCGCTGCAAAGCTCAGGATCCCAGCCTTTGCTCGTGCCTGCGCTGCCACCTGCCCCGCCGCTCCCGCCGCTCGACGCGCCGTAGCCCGTGGGATCTTGCGTCACCACCCACTCGTCCACGATGCGGCCACCCACGGTACGGTACTGACCTCGTGCCTTGCGAGGATCACCGTCAACGCCGAACTCCATGATCACGACCCCTGCGGCGTCACCGATGTTCGCCTCGGGCGTCCGCACGCCGTCGTCGATCGTCATGTTGCTCGCGTAGCCAGACGACCACCAGGTGTCGTCGTCGTGCCGTGCGGATTCATAGTCCCTGAGCCCCACACCACCGGCACCGTTCACGGTGACGTAGGTGCGCCCACGGGCGAGGTTGATCAGATCCCAGTCTCCGGTGGCGCCGTGACCGGTGTTGCCCACGTCGGTCAGCGTGAGCGTGCGGGCGTAGCTGTGCTCATGGCCGTTCACGATGAACGCGCCCTCCGCCTGGCAGCGCTGATAGACGGCATAGCCCGCCTGGTTGCCCTTGCCGCCGAGCTGCATGTCGGCCTGGTTCACGTGCCAGCCGCACATGCGCCAGATGTTCGTGCTGGCGCCGAGCTCCTGACGCAGGAAATCCTCGTGGCCGGTGCCCATCAGCCCGACCCCGCTGAGCACGAACTTGAAGCCTTTGTACGTGCACGAGTGCTTCACACCCACTTCGCCGACGCAGCTCACATCGCTGATCTTGTCGAGCTCGCGCTGGATGACCTGCTGGTACTCGGTCCATTTGCTGGTGTCGTGGTTGCCGACCACGGCGAACCAGGGGATCTCTCCCAGGCCGTCCTGCATCAGCTTCTCCCACGCCGCGGGGTTGTTGTTGTAGTCGAAGTCCCCCATGTGGATGACCATGTCGACATCGGCCGCGCGGATCACGCCCAAGAGGTCCTTCGCGTCTTTGGAGAGGCTCTGGTCACCGAAGAACGCCACCCGCAGGCCCATCTCCGTGGGGATATAGGAGGTCGCCCCGCCGCTGCCCCCCGCCGAGCTTCCCCCGGTGCTGGCCCCGGCGCTCCCGCCTTGCCCACTCCCACCCTGGGCGCTGCCGCCCTGAGCACTGCCGCCTCCACCCGTGGCGCCGCTCCCGGTGGCTGCGGCACCCGCCGTGGCGCCGCTCCCGGCGTTGCCCCCTGAGCCATCGGAGTCACCCGTCGACGAGCAGGCGCTGAACCCGACCGCCACCAAACCCAGGCCACCCAGGGCCAACCACGTGTTTCTCATAGCGTTCGTCCGCAGAGTGTCGCCATCGGCATGGGCCAGGGCAAACCGGAAGCCCCAGCGTAACCAACAAGTCACCGCTGTGAAGTGGCTGGACGCCAAGCTACATCCGGATCGGCCACTCCCCTAGCGTGTCGCGAGGTTGTTGCAGTTGCAACACACCTGCGCTGTTCCTAGACTCTTCTCCATGGCTCGGCCGGCGAAGAACCAGCGCGAACTCCGGGAGGCACTCCGGGCTGCCGGCCTGCGCGCAACCATCCCCAGAGTACGCGTGCTGAGCGCGCTGGGCTCCGCGACCACGCCCCTCAGCCACGGGGAGATCGCCGACGGGTTGGCGGAAGAGGGCTTCGACCGCGCGACCGTCTATCGCAATCTCATCGATCTCACCGACGCAGGCCTGGTGCGGCGGAGCGATCACGGCGATCACGTCTGGCGCTTCGAGCTGGCTTCCGGAGACAACCACGAGCACGACGAGAGCCACGCGCACTTCGTCTGCGCGTCGTGCGGCGCCGTCGAGTGCCTCCCCACCGAGAGCGTGACGCTCTCTCCCGGGCGCGGCGCTCCCAGGGCGCTCAAAGGCAGCGATCTCGAGATCCAGGTGCGCGGCCTCTGCGACAGCTGCGCCTGACTCGTAGAATTCAGCGCCTGCGCGCTAGCTCGGCGACCAGGCGCTGCAAGGTGGACAGCGCCGTGGTGATCTTTCCGAGGAAGCTCGGGGAGTGGGGGATCAGCGTGAAGTTGGGATGCTTCGACCACAGGCGCCGCAGCTTGAGGTCCAGGGCCACCGCCTCCTCCGCGCTCTCGATGCGGACGCGATTGCCCCCCTCGATGCCGAGCCCGCCCGCCGCTGCGGTCTCGAAGAACACGACCGCGTCGTAGCGCTCAAGCTCTCGCTCGAGCGTGGTCTCCAGGCTCTCGAAGAACGACGTGCCATCGTCCGGCCAGTAGGCGGCACCATCGATGGTCCCGCGATCGCACAGCAAGATGCGCTCGGGGAAGCGATAAGACTGAACCTCTTCGAGGTTACGCTGAACGTGA
>JAUILJ010000603.1 GCA_030433055.1 Polyangia bacterium | reverse complement strand
TTCATGTGCCCGTCGAGCGCCTTGCGAACCACCTTGGACAAGCCGTCGTCGAACCCGAAGCGCTTTGCCGAAGCGTCGAAGCCCCCCGCACCGTAGACGAACGCGCCGCGATACTGCTCGCGGGCGATCTTCAGATCGAGCTTCTGGCCGCGCAGGAACCCCTTGTCGTTCTCCTTGGCCTGGTACACCTCTTCCGGGCTGTCGATGTACTCGAAGGCCTTCACGCGCTTGGACGACCGCTCCACGAGCACCATGAACTCGTCGGACCGGTCGCACTTGTCCAGGTCCTTGATGTCCTTCAGCGCAGTCAGCACTCGGTAGGCCTGCTCCTTCTCGACGCCCGCGTCTTGCACGGCCGTGAGGAAGGCCTTGTAGCCGATCTGCCCCTTGATGATCTTGTAGTTGCCGTTCAGGCCTGCTGGGCCCTGGAGGCTCTCCGCGCCGAGCTTGCCCAGGTTGGGCACCGCCCAGGTACCGTCGAGCTGGCCGCCATTCACGTGATACACGACGACACCATAGGGCTCGGCGTTGGACAAACCGACGGCCAGCGTGGTGCCATCCTCGATGCCAACTCCAACCTGCTTGGCGTTGGTGGACCCAACGGTCCAGTTCAGTAGATAGATCTGATCGTTCTGGGTGATGGCGACGTTCCCAGTGTACTCACCGCCACCTGGGTTCCGCGCGGAACTAATTGAGTAGGTCCCGCTGTGTTTGCCGCTGGCCCCCATGGGAGGCGTCACTGCCGCTCCTCCCGAGCTTCCTGAGCTCCCCTTCTTGCATGCCAAGAGCGGCCCAAACACCGCTCCAGCCAACAACAGGCCAAACAGGCCCCGCCCCAGCGCCCTCGAGTAACGTCCCAACATCACCGCCAAGCGTATCACAGCCTGCGTAGGACAAACGCCTGGACATCTCCCAGGTCCACGCGATTGCTGAGCAAGAGGCCCGCAGATTGACCCTCGCGCGCCAGCTCCTCGGCAGACCAAAAGCGCAAGTCCAGGGTATGCTCGTCGGTGCGCTCCGGACCTCGCATCGCGGTGACCTGAAAGCTGATGCGGAGCCGTCTTGTTTCCGCGTCGAACTCGAGGGTTTCCAGTACACGGCACGGGACGCCGGTCTCGGGATGCTCGAAGTAGGGGGTGAGGTGACTCGTACTCGCCTCGTGATGCGCTTCGAGCCGCAGTAGATCGCAGACCAGCGCTCCGCCCCGGGCGAGGTGCCGAGCGACCGAAGCCAGGGCACTCCGCAGCTCGGCTGCACCGTGCAGGTGCGCGAAGCCATTGAACGGGCAGATCGCCAGCTGAAACCGCGCCGGATGCTCGAAGCTCCGGAAGTCGCCGAGCAGAGGAGTCAGGAGCGCCCTCACCCCCAACCCCTCCGCTGTGCGCTCGAGGAGTTGCAGCATCTCGGGAGCGCGCTCCAGCGCGACGACCCGTACTCCATCCCCCAGCAGCGTAAGGCTCACCCGCCCCGTCCCCGCGCCCAGCTCGAGCACCTCCGCTTGGCCCTGCCCCAGCCAGCGATAGAAGTCCACGTCGTGAGCCCGCTGCTCGAACAGGCGCTGGTAGAAGGAAGGGCAGCGGTAGAGTTCGGCCACGGCTTACTCTAGCGGCGATCGACCGCGCGTTGGAGCACGAGCCGGCCAGCGGCGTGACCTCGAGTCCACCCCAAGGGCGACAGCGGTGTCATGGCGTCACCCGGCCCCTTTACTGTGAACTAGGACGCGGGTTGAGAAACCGCAGGCAAACCTCGGCTCGCCCACAGCGGCACGCTTGTCGCTATGCTGGCCTCCCATGCTGACCACTTGCGAGCATTGCGACGGCTTCCTGCCCGCCGCTGCCAAGGCCTGCCCACACTGCGAGCACACCGCGCCTCGAAAGAGCCAGCTCGCGCTGCTCGCCCTGGGCGCCGTGACCAGCATGACGCTGATGGCCTGCTACGGCGCGCCAGGCGAGGAATTCGCGTGCAACACCCAGCACCCCAACCTGGGGCGCACCCCCCTCGCGGTCAGCGACGGAGACAAGACCGAGCAGACCTCGCTGTCGTGTGGAAACGACTCGGAGCTCACCTACCTGTTCACGCTGATCCCCAACGAGCCGAGCATCGCAACGCTGCGCTGGTCCAACACCAACAGCATCAGCATCGCGCAGTTCGACTGTGACACCACCACCGAGCTGAGCTGCAAGGGACCCACGACCGTCGGGACCTCGACCTTCGAAGTGCTGGGCGCTCAGACCCTAGCCCTCACAGGTCTCGATCCAGCTCAAGCCGCCGATACTCGGGTCTGGGTCGAGTTCACGCCGACCTGCGGCGATGGGATCCTGCAATCCTACGAGCAGTGCGACGACGGCGGCCGAGTCAACGGAGATGGCTGCTCAGAATACTGCAGCGTCGAAGGTGGAGTCGGGGAGTAGCACGCCTCGGCTAGAACCAAGCCGCCAGCCCCAGGTCCGCCGAGACCGTCTGGGTACCCGAGTACCAGTCCCGGGCGGGCGCGTCGTCGAGCGCGGCGGCGGAGGCGATCAGGTGCGTGTATTTGACACCAGCGCTGAGCCCCACATGATCCGCCAATTCCGCAAGGAGACGCGCTTCCACGGCAGCCGACCAGGAGTGAACCTTCTCGTCGTACTCGCGCGGCCCTTGGAGTTCGTCTCCCGCGGTGCGATAGGGACCCGTCGTCTTCGAGTAGCCGATGCTCGCGTTGGGCCACAGGGTCAAGGGCCCACCAAGGGACAGCAAGTACCCACCCCGGAACGCAGCTCCGACCGTCGAGCGGTCATCGCCGCCTGCTCTGGAGCGTGCCAGATTGACCAGCCCTCCGAGGGTGAGCCCTCCCAGCAAGATGCCGTTGGCACCCAGGCTCGCGCCCGACCCAAACTTCACGCCTCCAGCGTCGAACGGCCCATCGCCATAGTCCCGGACCGCCTCGGCCTTCGCGATCTCGTCGACGTCGAGCAAGAGAGAGTGCGCTCCGATCTCGCGCTTCTCTCGTCCTTCTGCCTGGCCGGCGTCCCTGGGAGCGGCCCAACCAGGTGCCGCGAACACGCCCACCATCAACCCCACGGAAGCAGCCACAGCACCCTTGCCGGCTACGCTGACCCGTTTACTCGTATTGTCAATCTGGCGATTCATTTAAATTTCCCTCCGGATAAATGACACAACGTCATTCGGCTTGTTTTCCGCGCGAAACCTGCGCTGTGCTCTCCCAAAGCATCGGCGCCGGGCAGCTATTCCAGCGCACTGAATCGCACCAGCAACACGAGCACCAGTGTAACTTCCGCGCTGGATCCTCCATACTGAGTGGGCCATGAGTCGCCGACGCCTCAACGTGCTCTCACGAGACTTCTTCCCGGCCTACGTCGTCTGGGAGCTGACGCTGCGCTGCGACCACGCATGCACTCACTGCGGCTCTCGCGCCAGCGCCGCGCGCCCGGATGAGCTGACCACCGAACAGGCACTGGACGTCGTCTCTCAGCTGGCCGAGCTGGGCTCGCGGGAGGTGGTGCTGATTGGCGGCGAGGCGTATCTACACGATGGCTTCCTGGAGATCGTGCGGGCACTCGCCGATGCGGGGATTCACCCCACGCTGACTACCGGGGGTCGCGGAGTCACCCCATCTCTTGCCGCACGGATGCACGCTGCGGGGCTCCGCCAGGTGAGCGTCAGCATCGACGGGTTGCGGCCGACCCACGACCGCATGCGGAACCTCAAGGGCAGCTTCGAGCTAGCGACCGCGGCGCTGGTGGCGTGCAGGGAAGCCGGCATCCGTATCACGGCGAACACCAACATCAACCGGCTCAACCAAGGCGACCTGGAGCCTCTCTTCGATCACCTGAGCGCCCAGGGCATCGTCGCGTGGCAGCTTCAACTCACGGCGCCCCTGGGGCGGGCCGCCGATCGCACGGACATGATCCTCCAGCCGTGGCAGCTGATCGACCTGCTGCCACGGATCGCCGCGCTGAAGAAGCTCGGCTTCGAGCGCGGCGTCACGCTGCTCCCCGGAAACAACCTGGGCTACTTCGGGCAGGAAGAGGCGCTGCTGCGCTCGCCAGCTCCGGGCGGAAAGGACCACTGGGCGGGATGTCAGGCGGGGCGCTTCGTGCTGGGCATCGAGTCAGACGGAGCGGTAAAGGGCTGCCCGTCACTGCAAACGGCGCACTACGTCGGCGGCTCGCTCAAGCAAGCGAGGCTCGAGCAGATCTGGAAAGACGCACCCGAGCTCGGCTTCACACGCGACCGCGGAGTCGAATCGCTCTGGGGGTTTTGCCGCACTTGCGTCTTCGCAGAGACTTGCCTCGGGGGCTGTTCGTTCACCGCCCACTCACTCCTGGGCAAGCCAGGCAACAACCCCTATTGCCATTTCCGTGCGAAAACACTCGCGAAGCGCGGGCTACGGGAACGCCTGGTCTCAACCAGCGCAGCACCGGGCGTACCCTTCGACAACGGCTGCTTCGAGCTGGTGGAAGAGCCCTTCGACGCACCCTCACCCCCCGAACCAACCGCGGAAGGGCTGGTTCGGATCACCCGCAAGCCGAGCCGTGTAGCCTGAGCAAACCGACGAGGGTCGTTGAGCAACGCTTGGCTACTCGTCAGGAGGCGTCGCGACCTCGAGGGGCGCCTTGTCCTCCGGTGGCGGCTCCGCGAACTCCTGGGGCTTCGGTGCGTCGGTGCCGTCGCAGTCGGAATCGATTCCGTCCCCCTCGGTGTCTGCGGCGCCGGGGTGAATGTCCGCTGACTGATCGTCGCAGTCTTCCCGCATGGGAAACCCGTCTCGGTCTTGATCCGCATTGGGGTCCGCGGGTTCGGGCATGTAAGCCTGGGGCGCGCCGTAGCAAGCCATCAGCGTCATGGCGAGGCTCCCCCCGATCGCAACCTGCAACAGTCGGCTGCCAGGCGAGGTGAGGCGGCTCAGACCGCCTGGTACAACCCGGTCGTCGGCTTCACCGCAGTGTGGACACGCGCTTTCTTTGGGGGCGAAGCCACCACAACGCACGCAAGGCTCGAGATTCTGCATTTCCTGGTCCTCAACGCTGAACGCCACCGTCAACTTACGCCACAAGGGTCGCCCAACGCCCAGCATGAGGGGGTGAGGAGAGGCGGACAAGGGAACGAGCTGATGTGTCGAAGATCATACGTAAAATCCGCACCCAGCAGCGCTTGCTCAGCGCGAGCGCCCACGTCAGGGCAGCGCGATTGCGCCCCACGATTGAGCGGCAGACACGGCAGCGCGAATCTGACGCCAGCGCGAATCTGACGCCAGCGCGGATCTGACGCCAGCACGGAATCTGACGCCAGCGCGGACCGTCGAAGGAAGATCCACCCGGTTCCGCGCGTATCCGGCCCACCAACCGATCCCCGAGCGGCGTCATGAGTTCGCAAGCAACATTCTACTCGCGTCAACGTGCGCCGTTGACCGCGGCCGCTAAACTCGGCGACTCTTATGGCTATGCTCAAAATCCGTGCTCGAGCGACAGCGCTCGCGAGTGTGCTC
>JAUILJ010000602.1 GCA_030433055.1 Polyangia bacterium | reverse complement strand
ATCATCGAGGTCCGCCGGGGTCAGGCCGGATCGCGCGCCTGGCAGGGCATGCCGGGCGAAACCACGCTGGCCACCACGGGCGAGCCCGGCGGACTCTGGCGCAACCGGGGCCGCGCGCCGCAAAAGCTCGTCGGGACCGGTTTCGCGGCCGAGGGCATGGACGTCAAGAGCGAGTCGAGTGAGCACGTGTCCGAGGCGCGCGGCGCTGTTCAGGAGCTCTTGCTGCTGAATCACCCGGTCGATTGCCCCATCTGCGACCAAGCGGGAGAGTGCCGCCTTCAGGACTACTGGCTCGAGCACCAGAGCACGAAGAAGCGGATGCACGACGAACCGGTGCACAAGCCGAAGGCTCAGGTCTTCGGTCCGACCATCGTGTACGACGGCGAGCGCTGTATCGTGTGCACCCGCTGCGTGCGTTTCTGTGAGGAAGTGGCGAAGGACCCGGTGCTCGACGTCCGCGAGCGTGGCAACCTCAACGAGATCGTTGTTTCCCCGGGGAGGCAGCTGGATCACGGCTACACGCTGATGACGGAGTACGTGTGTCCAGTCGGCGCGCTGACCGCGACGGATTTCCGTTTCAAGGCGCGGGTCTGGTTCCTGCGCAGCGCGCGCTCGGTGTGCCAAGGGTGTGCAACCGGCTGCAACGCGTTCCTCGACTACGACCCCCGGACCGAGACCGTGTACCGCCATCGCCCGCGGGAGAACCTGAAGGTCAACAAGTACTGGATGTGCGACGAGGGCATGCTCGACTACGCCCGCGCCCACGAGGACCGCTTCGTGAACGCCTATGTGGGCGAAGACGAGGTGTCGCTCGAAGCTGGGGTAAAGGCCGCCGCCAAGGCGCTCAAGGGGGTCGACCCCGAGCGCGTCGCGGTGGTGCTCTCGGCGCAGCACTCCAGCGAGGACAACTTCGCGCTGCTGACCTTGGCTAGGGACTTCCTCGGCAGCGGCAACCTGTTCGTCACGGGCAAGCCGGAGGGTGAGGGTGACGACGTGCTCAAGCACGCCGACAAGAACCCCAACACCAGGGGCGTCGAACAGCTCTGCAGCACGACCCCGCCCGGAACAATGGCCCAGCTGCTGGAAGCTGTTACCGCAGGGAAAATTACTCACGCGATTGCGCTGGGCAGCGCCGCTCCAGGCGAGGTCGAGGAGCTGTCTCGGCTCAAGAAGCTGGTGCTGATCAGCCCCTTCGATGGGCCGCTGGCGGGCTACGCCGACGTGCTCCTGCCATCCGCGACCTGGGCCGAGGCGACTGGCACCTTCGTGAACTTCGCAGGCATCGCTCAGGAGAGCGAACGGGCGGTGCGTCCGGAGCTCGACGCTCGCCCTGCCTGGAAACTGATCTCCGCACTCGGCCGGGAGCTGGGGTACGCCATGGATTGGCAACGCCTCGCTGACGTTCGGCTGGCGATGGCACCTGACGCGGGCGCCGCTGTGGCGAGCGGAGCCGCGGGCGCCGAAGTCTCCTCATCCTCTGGAGCCGCTCTACCGTCAGGAGGCGCACAATGACTCTCGGAACGCTGTTTCTCTTGTCTCTCGCCAAGGCCTTTACGGTGGTCGTGGCGCTCTCGCTGAATATCGCGGGCCTGCTCACCTGGGTGGACCGGCGTCAGGGCGCCATCTTGCAGGACCGTGTTGGTCCCGAGCGCGCCGTTGTCTGGATCCCGAAGCGCATCGCCCAGGGTGCCGTGGTCGGCCCCGCGGTGCTGGCGGCGGGCGGCGCGCTGGCGCTGTTTTTCCTCAGTGACGCCGAGGGAGTGACACGGACCACGCGCGCGGTGCTGTTCAGCCACCTCGCGATCTTCATGACCTGGTTCACTGCGCTGGTCATCGCGGGGCGCATCAAGCTGCGCGGCGTGAAGAATAGCTTCGATCGCTTCATCGCTTCGGTAGGGGATCCGCGTCGAATCTTCTACGTGGGACTGATCGTCCACGCCGCGATCTTCCTGTGTCTCGGGGTGCTCAAGGGCACTCCCGCCGGGGAGACGCTGCGCGACTTCCTCTATGGCGCGGGACCATTCGTGTTCGCGTTCAGCGTTCTGTTTGGCGCCGGCTACGCTGCTCAGCGCTTCCGTCACGAGCGCGCCGGCTTCCGTCTCATTGGCCTGCTGCATCCTGCAGCAGACGGCTTGAAGACCATCTTCAAGGAAGACTTCATCCCGCCGGGCGGTGACCAGTTCCTGCACAAGCTCGCCCCATTCATCTCCTTCTTCCCGGTGCTGGTGCTCCTGGGCGTGGTGCCCTTTGGCGACACCCTGTGTTTCGGCTCTGATGACCAGGGCAAGATCATGCTGTCCAAGCTGCTTGCGACCGTGCCGCGCGATGGGATCTGCCCCACCTCGACGCTGGACGCCGGGAGCGCGGTGCACGCCGTTCGCCTGCAGGTGCTCGATTTCAACGTCGGTATTCTCTACTTCTTCGCCATGGCGGGCACCGGCGTCGTCGGTGCGGCCCTCGCAGGCTGGGCCAGCAACAACAAGTACAGCCTCCTCGGCGGCCTCCGCGCGGCAAGCCAGATGATCTCCTACGAGGTCACTCTGGGGCTCACCTTGGTTGGTGCGCTGATGGTCTATGGCACCGTCCGCATCGATGAGATGGTGCGCTGGCAGGCAGAGAACACCTGGGGGATCTTCGTCCAGCCGGTGGCGTTCTTCCTGTTCTTCGCTGCCGCGATCGCTGAGACCAAGCGCATTCCGTTCGACATCCCAGAGGGTGAGAGCGAGATCGTCGCGGGGTACTTCACCGAATATTCCGGGATGAAGTTCGCGATGTTCTTCTTCAGCGAGTACGTCGCCGTCGTTACTCTGGCCGCGCTCACGACTGCGGTCTTTCTCGGGGGCTGGCACTTGCCGTTCCTCGAACGCGACGGTCTGCACATCGCGTTCGGCGACAAGGAGATCTACGCCCAGCCGTTGTCTCACGGCGCGGTGATCTTGTTCGGCGCGCTCGCGTTCGTTGGCAAGACGGTGGCGCTCTGCATCCTGCAGCTGTTCATCCGCTGGACGCTGCCGCGCTTCCGCTACGACCAGCTGATGAAGCTCGGGTGGCGCAAGATCCTTCCGGCTTCGCTGGTCAATGTCCTCGCCACCGGGCTGATCATCCTTGCCATTCAGTCGGGGGGGCCCGCGGTCCAGTCGCTCATGGCGGGCGCCGCTCAGGTCACTCAGTGGGTGATCGCGGTGGGCGGCATCGTGCTGATGGTGTGGTTCGTCCGCTTCCTGCTGAAGCCTGCGGAGCATCGCCGGGTGCTCGCCAGCTCCTCCGCTCAATACGCCGCCTCCATGGGCGGGACACGCACTGCTCGCATGGGCGCCTGAAGAGCAGGCGCCCGCCGCGGGCTGATTCGACGGTTCTTTGCTCCGCGCTTGACGCGACTCGCGCCGCAAGAGGCGCCACACAGCACGATTCTCTGAGCGCTTCGGCGCGCAACGCCTCTGGGCACGATTGGACAACGACATGCAGACCCTCCAACCGCTGGGACCGAAGAAAGTCGTGGGCACTCCCATCCCGCGCCCGGATCGCAACGCGTCGGTCCAAACCTACATCCCGGAGATCGCCAAGGGCCTGGCGATGACCATGAGCCACTTCTTCCGCAACACGAAGGAGATGGCCCTAGGCCAGCGCAACGATCCGACAATCGAGAGCATCTCGGACGGCATCAACTGTGTTAGCTACCCAGAGCAGCGCCGACCCTATCCTGAGCGTTTCCGTGGGGTTCATCGCTTGACCCATCGTGCGGACGCTTCACCTCGCTGCGTCGCGTGCCTGTGCTGCTCCACGGCCTGTCCAGCCCAATGCATCCATATCGAGCCTGCCGAGTACCCCGTAGGCGACCCGCGGCGCGGATACGAGCGCTACCCCGCTCGTTTCGTGATCGATGAGCTGCGCTGCGTATTCTGCGGTTTCTGCGTCGAGGCCTGCCCCTGTGATGCGATCCGCATGGATACGGGCATCCACGCCGCCCCGTACGACTCGCGGGAGCAGTTCATCTTCGAGAAGGATCTGCTGATGAGCTTCAAGGGGCGCGACGGCGGGCAGCTTTCGGAGAACCGGCGTCATGAGCCTGGGGATCCCACGCATCCAGGCGTCACCCGCGAGCACGGCGGGCACTAGCCCCCTGAGTGGATCCGTGATTCGCCAAAGCTCGGGCTCCTCGATGGCGGCGGTGGCCGTCATCAAGTCCAGGACGGTCCAGGGATGAGCAGCTTCGAAGCGGTCATCGGCCTGGAAGTCCATGCTCAGCTGCTGACGCGCACCAAGCTGTTCTGCGCCTGCCCGACCCGCTTCGGCGCGGAACCGAACAGCCACGTCTGCCCGGTGTGCCTGGGGCTGCCTGGCAGCCTCCCGGTGATCAACGGGGAGGCTGTGCGCCTGGCGCTGCTCGCAGCCATCGCCCTGGACTGCCGCATACAGCAGCGCAGCCAGTTTGCGCGCAAGCAGTACTTCTACCCGGATCTGCCGAAGGGCTACCAGATCAGCCAGTTCGAAGAGCCCTACTCCGTGAAGGGCAAGCTCTCGATCGAGGTGGATGGGGGGGAGAGAGAGATCGGCATCACCCGTATCCACATGGAAGAGGATGCTGGCAAGAGCATGCACGGCGTTGGGGGAGACTCCCTGGTGGATCTCAACCGTGCGGGGACACCACTGATCGAGATCGTCAGCGAGCCGGAGCTCTCGAGCAGCGCCGAGGCCGCCGCGTACCTACGCGAGCTGCGGAACATCTTGATATTCTTGGGCGTCAACGACGGCAACCTCGAGGAGGGCAGCTTTCGTTGCGACGCGAACGTGTCAATCCGCCCGCGCGGTACTCGCGCCCTGGGGACCCGCACCGAGCTCAAGAACCTCAACTCCTTCCGCTTCGTTCAGCGGGCCATCGACGAGGAGATCGCCCGCCAGACTGCGGTGATCTCGAGCGGCGGCAGGGTCGTCCAGGAGACTCGCTCCTTCGATCCTGACAGCAACACCACCCGCTCGCTCCGCTCGAAAGAGGAAAGCCACGACTACCGGTACTTTCCTGATCCCGATCTCCCACCCCTCGTGCTGTCATCCGAGCGCATCGCGGATGCAAAGGCCGAGTTCCCCGAGTTGCCTCGCGCGCTGCGCGATCGCTGGGTGAGAGATCACGAATTGAGCGAGCAAGCGGCGCAAACCTTGAGCTCGCATCCAGGCTACGCGCGCTTTTTCGCCGAGTGCATCGCTCTTGGCGCGGTGCACTCCAAGGCCGCGAACTGGATCCTTACGGAAGTCCTTCGAGGGGCCAGTCAACGGGGCCTGGAGGTCGACTTCCTGGTCACTCCGCAGCAGGTCGCTGACATCCTCGCGCTTGTAGACAGCGGCGAAATAAGAGGAAAGCAGGCGCACGCGCTGCACGTCGCCCTCGAAGGTACGACTAAGAGCGCCGCTGATGTCGTCGGTGAAAAGGGCATGCGACAGGTATCCGACCAGGGCGCCCTGCAGGCTGCAGTCGACGCCGTTCTTGCCCGGAGCGA
>JAUILJ010000601.1 GCA_030433055.1 Polyangia bacterium | reverse complement strand
GGCCGGCTGAGCCCAGCAACAGCGCGCTGGCCTCGAAGCGCATCAACAACAGGCCCGCCAGCGACGAGCCGACGACGGCCCCTACCAGCCCGCCTGCGCCAATGAACGCGAACGACCGCTTCGCCTGTTCGACATCGAGCGCTTCCGCCTGGAGCAGCCAGAACTGCACGACCGCGACAGTGGCGAAGAGCCCCGTCCAGACGTAGAGCGCGAATGACAGGAGCAACGGATTCGCGCTGCGCTCGAAGAAAAAGCCCACGTTGACCAGCGCACCGAACACCAGGCTGATGGTGAGGGCGCGGCCCAGGGTCACCCGCTTCAGCACCCAGCGATTGGCCTTGGTGAGCACGAGGGCCAGCCCGGCGATGATCAGATAGGCCCAGGGCAGGCGGTCAGCAGCCACACGGCTCAAAAAGAGCGTGTCCCGAGCGGTCTCGAGCATAGCGTGCGCCGCCATCATCCCCGCGAGGGTGGTGAAGGCTTTCCACGCGTTGCGTGCCTCCGTACTCCGCAGCCCAAACCAAGCCGTCACGAAACCGATCCTCGATTACCTACACGCCAGCGAAAGCGAAAAAAGCCACTCGGCTCGCCAGGCTGAGCGCCTCAGCGCCACACCGCTCCGGAGATTCAGAGCGTCGCGGGCTCCGCGCTCCAGGCGGCGAACACATAGCAGATTCGTCACACCTGGAGCCCGGTTTCAAACTCCGCAAGCACTTGCGGTCGCGCAGCACCTCCCTCGACCCGCGAGACAGATCACCGAATCGACCGTTCGCCGCCCGGCCCGCTCGTGTTAGGGACGGCCCACCGCCGCCCTGCGGGGCGCTCACCTTCATGGAGATCCGCATGTCTGAACAGAAGCCGATGGTTGCCGTGGTGATGGGCTCCAAGAGTGATTGGAGCGTGATGCAGCACGCAACCGACACTCTGAAACGCCTCGAAATCCCGTGTGAGGCCCGAGTCATCTCAGCCCACCGCAGCCCCGAAGTCGCCTTCGAGTACGCCAGCTCCGCAGAGGAGCGAGGGCTCGAGGTGATCATCGCCGCCGCCGGCGGTGCCGCCCACTTGGCGGGTGTGCTTGCCGGCAAGACCATCATCCCCGTCTTGGGTGTGCCGATGACGGGCTGGGCCCTCAACGGCCTCGACGCACTGCTTTCCACCGTGATGATGCCCGCCGGTGTTCCGGTCGGCACCCTGGCGATTGGCAAGGCGGGCGCGATCAATGCCGCACTCCTCGCCGCCGGCTTCATGGGCAACACCCACCCCGAGATTCGCGAGCGCCTCAAGCAGTTCCGCAAGGAACAAACTGCCAAGGTAATGGCAGACACCTATCTAGAGGTCTGATGTATCGCCCGCCCCGCTTCGACATGCCCCAGCAGGATCTGTGCTGGGAGATCATGGAGCAGGAGAGCTTCGCGACGCTGGTGAGCAGTGGAGCGACCGAAGCGGCGGGCGGCGCATTTCCCACCGCGTCCCACGTCCCGCTCTACCTGGAGCGGGATCGGGGGGAGAGGGGCACGCTGTTCGGCCACCTCGCGTCGCCGAACCCTCACTGCGCACTGCTCGAAGCAGGCCCAGCGCTGGCTGTCTTCAGCGGCCCCCATGCGTACGTCTCGCCGCGCTACTACGAACGCACGGACCTGGTTCCCACGTGGAATTATGTCGCGGTGCACGCATACGGCACTCCCCGCATCCTCCACGGCGCCGAGCAGAAGCGCGCGGTGTTGCGTGAACTCAGCGCTCGCTACGAACCTGCGGGAGGCTGGTCTCCCGACCAGCTCCCCGAGGGTCGCCTCGAAGCCATGCTCAAGGGCATCGTCGCGTTCGAGTTGCCCATCGACCGACTCGAAGGCAAGGCCAAGCTCAGCCAGGACAAGGCGAGCCCAGACTTCACTGGCGCTGAGCGGGCCCTGGCAGCCAGCGACGACCCGCTCGCGCGCGCCACTGCAGCCTGGATGCTGCGGCTACGCCGCGACTGATCACTCTGCGGCGATGGCGGTTGGAGGCGCGGTCCCGTCGAGCCCTGAAATCAGCTGCTCCGCCGTCAACTCATCAGCAGACGCGCCGTCGAAGTACTGCGCCAGCCCCACCCGCTCGTAGTGAGGCATGATGCGCGGACTCAACAGACCAATCTCCCTCAGGTTGGGCACCAAGCGACTAAACATAACCCTACGGAAACGTTGCATGCCCGGCGCTTGCATCACGAAGGTTCTCCAGTCAGCACGACTGAGACGACCCTCGAACCACTCCTCGTAGACCTCGTAGGCCATGAAGCGGTTGCGCATGAGCAAGGCGACTTCGTAGGCCCAGTCTTCCCGCTCCTGACGCTCGCTCTCGCTCAGGTGATGATTGATGTGCTCGCGCAGCGCGACCACTCCGTAGTGCACGTGGCGGGCTTCGTCCTGGATCACCATCCGCAGCAGGTACTTGAGCAACGGCTCCTGGGTCTCTTGATAGAGCGTGCTGAACGCACCGAGCGCCAGGCCCTCGACCATGATCTGCATGCCGAGGAACTTCATGTCCCACCGACCATCACCCATCAGCGAGTCGACGATGACGAACAGGTTGTCGTTGATCTGGTAGAGGCGGTTGAGCTTCTCGTCCAGGTAGCGGCTGAACGCCTCGACGTGACGCCCCTCGTCCATCACCTGGGTCGCGCCGTATAGCTTGCCGTCGAAGAACTGCACCGCTTCGGTCACTTGCGCGGCGGCGAACAAGGCGCCCTGCTCACCATGAAGGAACTGGCTCAGCATCCAGGCGCACAGTGAGTAGCGCAGCTTGAGCTTCTCCTCAGCGTCCAGGTGGATGCCCTTGGCGTCGAGCCCGCTGAAGTCGATGAAGTTCTCGGGCAGCAGCGGCACCTCGGGATTCAGTGGATCGACGTCGACGTGCCAGGGCAAGTCGGTGTCAGCGTTCCACTGCCCCGTCTTTGCCCGACGGTAGAGCTCCGCCATCTCCGGCTGATCCGACGGGTAGGTCCAGTCGAAGTAGGCGCTGTGTTTCGCGGGCATCTCGGTGGGCGTGCCCTGCTTGCCACGCTTGAGCAACAAGCCGCGGACACCCGCGGGCCCCAGGGCGCGCAGCACCCGCGGGTCGCGGATCTCGGTGAAGATCTCCAGCGTCTCGAACCAGGAATCGACCTGGGATCGCATGGAGCTGGGCAACAGGTTCACGAGTCTTTGAGGGGCTTGCATGGTGGTCTCTTCCTTGGCAGGTGACGTGTATTGCGGCTCCCGAGAGCCTCTCTGAAGCTCAGCCCAGGGCCGAGAAGAAATTGCGAATCTTTACCTCGTGGAAACGAGTAAGGAACGTGGTGATCAACGGCAGCGCTCGGGTGACCAGCTGCGCGACCTCTTCGGGGGGCAGCTCACTCAGGCGCTCGGTCAAGAGGTTCTTTTCAGCGACGAAGAGCTGCTCGACCGCCGCCTCGAACGGCGCGAGGTCTTTCACCTCGAAGCCAAGCTTGGAGGTGAAGCCCGCACGCCGCAGCTCACCCCACAGCTCGAGCACCCATGCGTCGTCCTCGGGGATGCGGGTCACGCCCTTCTCGACCATGGTCGTGAGCATCCCAAGCTCGGCCAGCTGCACGAGCTCGTGAGGCCTCACGCCGTGTTGTTCGAGCAAGGGAGCGACATCAATCGTGCGTCGCCCCTCGGGGCTCGCGCCCAGGTTCTCACCGATGCGCGCTTTCACTGCAGACAACAGCACGCGCTGCTCGGGCGTGAAGTGGTCATCCTGGCCTTCGATGATGGCGCGGATCGCCTTGAGCGGGAGGAAGCGCTCGTGCTGTAGCCGGCGCACGAGCTGGATGCGCTCCAGGTGCTCCTCACCGTAGAAGGCCATGTTGCGGCCTCGCTTGAACCCTGGAGGCACCAGCCCTTGCTGGATGTAGAAGTGAATCACCTGACGCTCGAGCCCGGTCAGATCACACAGGTCCTTCATCCGAAACGGATAGCGCTCCCTGTCGACCTCGGGGGGCGCTGAGCGGCGGGTGCGTTCGCTGCTGTTCACGCTTCGACCTCCAGCTCGCAGGGACCCAGGGGGCGCCCGACACAGCCCAGCACGAAGCCTCGCTCACGCTCTTCCTCCGTCAGGCAATTGGGCTCGTCCATCACCACGTCGCCGCTCACCAGCTTGGCCTTGCAGCGCCCGCAACCCCCCATCGCGCACGAGTACGGTACGTCCGCTCCCGCGGCGAGCGCCGACTCGAGCAGGGTGCGCCCCGGAGCCACTTCGAAGTCCAGGGGCGTCGCCTTCCCCAGACGCAGTCTCACCGGCTGCGCGCTCTGCGGCAGATCGATGGCTCGCTGGCGTAGATGAGGCTGGGTGAAACGTTCCTCGCGGATACGTTCCTTGGCGACACCGCAGCGCTCGAGGGCCACGCGCGCCTCCACCAGCATGCCCTCCGGGCCACACAGCATGAAGTCCCCGGTCCCGCTGGCGTGGGTAGCGAGCAGCCGCTCCAGGCAGTCACGGGTGAGCATGCTGCGAGGGCCATCGTAGGCCGCTTCCGGATCGCTCAGCACTTCGACGTAGGAGAACTGCTCCGGGAAGCGATCAGCCCAGGCCCGCAGCTCCTCGCGAAAGATCACGTCCCGTTCACTGCGGTTGCCGTAAACGAGGTGAATCTTGCGGCTGGCACCGCCAGCGCGCTCCAGGTTGTCTTGGATGATCGCACGCATCGGTGTGATGCCGCTGCCGCCGGCGACCAGCACCAGCTCCGGTGTGCCACGGCTGACGAACTCGCCAGAGGGGCCGAGCAACTTCAGCACCGCGCCCGCCTGGACGTGATCGTTCAGGTAGCTCGAGACACGACCGTCGACCACCCGCTTGACGGTGAGGCGCACGGCTCCCCCCGGTGCGCAGGAAGCGGAGTACGCCCGGCGCAGCTCCTCGCCTCCAAGGCTGAGCACCAAGGTGAAGAACTGACCCGGCACGAACTGCACCGGAGTCCCCGTTGGATCCTCGAGGCAAAGCGTGACCGCATCGGGTGTCTCCCGGATCACCTCGCGCACCACGAAGGGGCGCGGGCTGATCCCGACACGATGCTTGGCAGAGCGCAGGTGAAAGGGCGGCGGGGTGCGCCCGGTGAAACCTCCAAGGATCATTCCAAGGTCGCGCTTCAGCTGCATCCAGGGCTTGAACGGGGCGATGGGCATCGGGGCTGGCTCCATGGTCGGAGCCTGACTCAGCGCCTGTCGGGTGTCAAGTGTCACTTTACACAACACATGGACGTTTTCTTGGGGGAGAGGCTGGCGCTCAGTCAGCGCAACTCACCCCCAAACCCCGCTCAGGCTCGGTTCCGAGCACCTCGGGCCCGTCTCAATGAGAGAGCTGCTCCGCCTCTTTCTTGCGGAAGCCTTCGGGGTACCGCCCAAGGTACTCGCGAGCAGCACCGCGCATGGCCTCTTCTTGCCCAGCAGCCTGCAACGCGAGGATGCGCACGTACGCGGCGTCTTGCGCTCGGTGATCCCCAGGGAAGCGGCGCAAGAACTC
>JAUILJ010000600.1 GCA_030433055.1 Polyangia bacterium | reverse complement strand
CACCCGGTACACGATCAAAGTTTTCAGATTCGTCCTGGGCAAAACCGGCACGCAATTCCGTCCGCCACAGATCGTTTACCTGGGATTTGATACCGGTATCAAAAATGCCATTGCTGAACTCGGTGTAGGGCAACGACACGGGATTACAGGGCCCCCAGGCATCGTCGCACAGGCGATCTGTATCACTCTCGCCGGTCTGGTATTGGGCGCTGGCAAAAACCGCGGTTGCATCGGTCAGGCTCAGTTCGCCCGAAACGCTGGCACTGGTCACGCTAGTCCCGGGCTGTAACCCGGCGTCGGAGCACGGCGATTCGGTCGCCGCGGCCAGCGCCGAGCCAATTACGACCGCCGAGTGCGCGACCTGCGGGATGGTCGTCCGGGAGCAGCCGGCACCACGTGCGCAGCTGGTGCACCGCGACGGCACGCGCGCCCACTTTTGTTCAATCGGTGACCTCCTGCAGTACTTGGCCGCACCATCTCCGCACGGCAATGCCCAGCGCGTGTTCGTGGAGGTCCTCTCCCCCACCGAAGACCCGGAGAAGCCCAACTTGAGCCCTCACGCGTGGCAGGCGGCCGAGGCTGCGTTCTACGTCGTCGGCGTGAAGCGCCCCGGGGTGATGGGGTCCCCCGTCCTCAGCTACGAGAGCGAGGCGGCGGCTCGGGACGCCGCGAAGCACCTCAAGGGGCGCTTTCGCAACTTCGAGCAGCTACGCCAATCGCCTTCCGTCGAGAACCAATCGAGATGACCACAGGTCCTCACATCGACCACTTGGGTCCGGTGCCGTCCGGCAAGGGCGACGCAGGCCGCATCCCCGCCCACTGGCTGTTCGCGCGGCTCGGCAAGCGTGTGCTCCGCCCCGGCGGGATGGCGGCGAGCGTTCAGATGCTGCGCGCCCTCACCATCCAGCCGAGCGACGACGTGGTGGAGTTCGCGCCCGGCCTTGGCATGACGGCCAGGCTCGCGCTCGCCGCGCTGCCAGCGAGCTACACTGGAGTGGAGCGCGACAGGCAGGCAGCGCGACTCGCTCGGGGCGTACTCCCAAGTTCCGTGCGGGTGATCGTCCGCCCTGCTGCCGACACCGGGCTGGAGACTGGCGGAGCCTCAGTCGTCTTCGGTGAAGCACTACTCAGCTTGCAGACACCCGCAGCGAAAGCGTCGATCCTCGCCGAGGCGCATCGCCTACTGGGTGAAGGCGGGCGCCTTGGCATTCACGAGCTCGCCTTGGTTCCAGACGATCTAAGCGAACCGGTGAAGCAGCAGGTGCAGCGGGAACTCGCTGCGGTGTTACATGTCGGCGCGCGGCCCTGCACCGCACTCGACTGGTGCCGGCTCTTGGAAAGCGCCGGGTTCGAGATCCACACCAAGCACACTGGTGCACTCCGGGTGCTCGAGGCGAAGTGCGTGCTCGCAGATGAGGGCGTGACGGGTGTGCTGCGTCTCGCTTGGAATCTGTCCCGCGACTGGGAAGCGCGAGCAAGAGTCGCGCAGATCCGACGCACGCTGCGGAGGCACAGAGCGCACCTAGCGAGCATCGTGATCGTGGCGCGAAAGGCGACTATCGCATGAGCCTGTTCCAAGCGTTCCACTCCGGAACGCGCGAGCGCGCGTTTCGCTGGTGAGGTGCAGGGAGTCTCGGGTGCTAGGCGCTGGCGCGAAACCTGCTGAGCAGGTCCCAGGGGGATGTCCATGACCAACGACTTTCAGGCCACCGCAGCGCTTTCGACGCCTCAGCTCGTCGCATACATCATCACCAGACATCACAACTACTTGCGCAGAACACTGCCGTTCCTCGAGGCGCTCGCCACCAGGGTCCTACGGGCCCATGGCACACACGAGCCCCGCCTGACGGAGGTCGAGCGCTGCGTTCGAGAACTCAGCCGTGTGCTCTCGATCCACCTCGCAGACGAGGAGCGAGACGTGTTTCCCCGTTTGATAGAAGGCTCCATGCCGACGCAGGAGGTCTCCCGCTTGTTCAGCGAGATGATCGACGAGCACGCCCAGATCACGAATCTGCTGCAGCGAGTGCGAGACGCGTGCGACGCGTTTCAGGCTCCCACCTGGGCGTGCGCGAGCTACCGCACGCTGTTCAGCGAACTCGAGCGCCTGGAAAGCGACACGTTCACTCATCTCCAGCTCGAAGACCAGGTCCTCCGCCCTCGCTTCACGCACTAGCAGTGTTGAAACACACCTGTGAGTGGACGACCACCGAGCGCGCGGAGACCGCCCGCTCGCGCGGGCGTTTCGTTACTCGCAGATGGCCAGGTGTCGCTTCGGCGTCGACTGATAGCCCTCGGGTACATAAGCGCAGGACTCATCAGAAGCCAGGTAGTCTCCACTCATCGCGTACGCGCGCGCACGAGAGCCACCGCACTTGACTCGGTACTCACACGCGCTGCACTTCCCAGACAGCGCGTCGGGGTCCCGTAGCACCTCGAACAGCGGATGGTGACGGTACACGTCAATCGGATCGACGCTCCGAACATTACCACACGGTATCGGAAGAAAGCCGCTTGGGTAGACGTCGCCGGTATGTGAAACGAAGAGCATGCCGCGCCCCTCGTTCACGGTAAGGGCCGAGCGACCTCGCACGTAGCGGGCGGGGCGTACCAAGGTGTCGCCCGCTGTCTTGCGCTGCGCGAGCACGCGGCGGTAGTGAGGAGCAGCCGTCGTCTTGATGGCGAAGGGCACTCGCTTCGAGATGTCTGCGAGCTGATTGAGCTGCTTCTCCACCTGCTCCGGATCGAGCAGGAGCGCGCTATTCGCGCGCCCCGTTGGTACGACGAAGAATACGCTCCACAGCACGCAACCGAGTTGCTCTACCAAGCGACTCGTCGGCTCCAGGAGCTCATCGACACCCGCTCGAACCGTCGTGTTGATCTGGGTGGGGATCCCAAGCGAAGCCGCGTCCTGAAGGATGCGCAATGACGTATCGAAGCTGCCCTGCACGCCACGAAACGCGTCGTGAAGCGCCGCGTCGCTGCCATCGATGCTGATCGCAAGACGCCCGAGACCTGCTTGCTTGAGCCGGCGGAGCAGCTCGTAGGTGACGAGCGGGGTCGCCGAGGGGGTGAGCCCCATTTCCAGTCCCAGTTGTCTGCCATGGTCGACGAGCTCCACGAGATCGACGCGCTTCGCCGGGTCGCCGCCGGTCAGAACCACCAGCGGGACATGGGCAGCCGCGAACTGCCCGAGCAACGCCCGTGCCTCGGTGTTCGTCAGCTCGTCAGGATGTGCCTTCGGAGTCGCACAGGCGCGACAGTGCAGGCACACCAGATCGCAGGCCCGAGTGGTTTCCCAGATGGCGATGAACGGCCTCTCTTCGAATTGAAACATGGAGCGCTCCAGGTTGTTCAGTCTACAAGTCCAGCTTGAAGTTCAGGGTGATGTTGTCGTTCGTGCCTTTGCGTTGCGCGTCTGGCGCTCCGGCGGGAGCCCGGTACCGTGTATCCGTACGGTAGTATTCAACACTAGTGGTCAGGCGCTCGGCGGGCGAATAGAACACGCCTCCGAAGATCCCCAGGTTGCTCTTCGCAGCACCAACGGAGACCTTGTCTTCATCTCCGACCTCGGCGCCGACCGATGCAACGGCCTTCACGCGCTTCCCGATGGGGACACCAAGCTCGAGCCAGCCCCCGACTGCTGGTAGCGATTCGGCGTCCCGGATCTCGGTGAACGCTGGATCAGTCGGATCTGTTGCCCCACGGGTCAACAGCACGCCCTGACGACTGAACATCCCATTCAGGTTTGCGCCCGTGTAACCTTGCCCCCCCAGCCAAAACCAGTCGGTGGTGAGCTTGAAGTCTGCGCTCGCAGCCCAGCTGGAGACAGTCACGTCCCCGGCAACGCCGAGCGAATCCACCGTCTGGAACTTCTCGCGAGAGAAGTGACCTCCGACCCCGACCCCGATGAGCTTGCTCTCGTAGCCGACATGACCCTCGGCGCCAGGCAACTGACTTGCGGCGCCTGGATCCGAGTTGTCGGCGCGGGTGATGGCTCCAGCACCCGGCTCACCACTGACGGAACGCACCACGGCGAGCTTCAAGCCGAGGGTGCTCGCGTCGTCAGCATCACCCAGGCCGTGGTTCAGGCTGACGCCCAGTTGTGGCAAGCGTTGCCAGAGCACCCCACTGCCCGTGTGAAGAACGATGGCGGAATGCCCGATGCTCATGGGCAGTCGCGGCGTCATCACGCTCCAGGTCTGACCGGCGAACACTCGCCATGACTTGCCCCCAACGTCAGCGTAGCCGAGACGCAACCGGAGCGATGGTTGCGTAATCCCGGTCGGCCCGCCGTCTTCGTGGAGACCCCAGAAGTCAACCTCGACCTTCGCCGTGGCGTCGATGTCGTTGTCCAGAATGTACTTGCCCTTCAGTCCGACCCGCGATTGCCGCCCGGTGATGAAGAACGAGCCATCCGAGGGCAATCCATCACCAACGTTCGACCCTGCGGGTGCTCCTACGGGGGCTTCCTGAGAAGGCTGCGCCGTACCGGTGTTCAAGCCGAGGTTCACGATCATTTGAGCGTATGGGGTGACACTCACCTCCGCCTCACTGGGCTGCTCCTGGGCTACGGCGTTGGAAGTGAACAGCATGCCGAGCAAGCCCAGCGCGAGGGGAGAGGGGGGAGCTAGCCTTCGGAGGAGCCCGCTGGAGGAGTGTTGCATGCCGGCATGCGTTCAAGCCTCGTGCCAACCCAGTCGCTTAGTTTCGCACGGAAATGAAGGACCGGCGTTCGCTTAGTCCGCAAGTCGTGCGCCAACAGCCCCGCAGACCGCACTTTGATCCCCTCACTACTCCGCGGGCGCAGCCCCTGCCTCGCCGTCTTCGACAGGCTCGGTCGTATGACGCAGCTCCCCGCTCAGCACAGGAAGCGCGACCTTCACGGCGACCGTCAGCAGCATGAAACCAAAGGCCCAGATCCCCGCAGTGATCTTCCACTCGGTCAGGGTCGGCACATACTCGACGATCTCATGGAGTGTGCTTGGGACGAATCCAGGAATGATGAGCCCCATCCCCTTCTCTATCCACACACCGATGAAGGCCGCGACGCAGGCCGCGTTCAGTGCCCAGCTCGTACGCTTGAAGGCTGGCACGTGGAGTAGCAGCGCGGAAGCTAGGTTCAGCACCACAGCGCTCCAGATCCAGGGTACGAGAGCATCGTGCCCATGGATCCCGAAGAAGAGGTACTGCGCGGCGACCGCGTGGTGCCCCCCGGTATAGAACTCGGTGAACACTTCGGACCCCAACATGAACAGGTTCAGTAGCACCGTGATGCGCATCACCGAGGTGAGCGTACGAATCGGTCCCGCTGCCTTACGGAAACTCGAGAAGCGCTGCATCAGCTGCAACAGCAGGATAACGAACGCGGGCCCAGTGATGAACGCGGACGCTATGAAGCGCGGCGCCAACAGCGCGGAGTTCCAAAAGGGCCTGCCCCCCAAGCCGCTGTACAAGAAGGCGGTGACGCTATGAATACTGATCGCCCAGAAGATGCTGACG
>JAUILJ010000599.1 GCA_030433055.1 Polyangia bacterium | reverse complement strand
GGGTGAAGCGGCCATCGAGCTCTGGGGCCAGGTGCAGCTCCGCTCCGGCGAGCAGGCAGGTGAAGACGTCTGACAGGCTCGCGTCGAACGCCGGGCGCAAGAGCCACAGGCAGCGTGCCTCGCTGCCAAGCTCGAAGGCGCGCACCTGGTCGCTGATCACGCAGGGCAGGCCGCGGTGCTCGATCATCGCGCCCTTCGGGGCGCCAGTGGAGCCGGAGGTCCAGCACACATACGCCAGATCGGTCTCGCTGCAGGTCGTGATCTCCGAGGCTCGCGTGATAGATCCGGGAGGAAACTCGAAATCGTCACCCGGCCAGAGCTCTTCACATCCACTTCCGTCGCAATCGGCGCCGTCCGGACCCCGCAGCACCCAGCGCGGCCTGAGCCGCCGCAAGATGCCAACCGCCCGCTCTCGTGGCAGCGTAGGGTCCAGCGTGGAGAAGGCTGCGCCAGCGAACCAGCACGCCAGCCAAGCGCTGACCAGCCGAGCAGATTTGGGCAACGCCAGCGCCACGACGCCGCCTCGAGCCTCCCTCAGGCGCTCGGCCAGGCTCAACGCGGCACCGAACAGCTCCGCATAGCTTACTGTTTCCGTGCGGGAAACGATGGCCGGGGCAGGGGCAAAACGCGCTGCAGCGTCCAGCAGCAGCGCGGGCAGGCTGCGCCAGGGCTCGCTCACACGCGCCTCGCCAGTACCAGACAGCGCGGGCTCTCGAGGCTCAGCGCCTCACCCTCAGCGCTGCCGAACAGCGCCACCACGCTGAAACCGGCGCGCTCCAGCATGGCGCACAGCTCTCGCGGCAGGTAGAGGCGCGTGGTCGTGCGCGGGAGCTGTGTGGGGGCCTTGCCGCCGGCGCTCAGCCGCCACACCTGGTGCAGGGTGCCCGCGCGCAGATCGAGCTCAGACGTACGGGTGATGTGCACTTCTTCCCCTGCGCGCTCGCGAGCGTAGCTGAACTCTGCTCTGAAGTTCGCCAGCACCCCGGCGACATTGTAGTAGTCCAGCACGAAGAGCGCACCAGAGCGCAGGCTGCGCGCCGCGCAGTCGAGCATTGCTTGATTCTTTGAATCCTCGGGGAAGCATCCGAAGCCGGTGCCCCAGTTGAAGCCGGCGTCGCACGGCGCAGGGGTAGCCCAGGCGGAGGCGTCAGCCACCGAGAATCGCAGTTCGCTACCTGCGGTGCTGGCCCGCTTCGCCGCGTCGATGAACGGCGCGCTGATGTCCACGCCGTAACCACGAGTGCCGCGCCGCGCGAGCTCCAGGCTCAGGCTGCCATCACCGCAGCACTGGTCGAAGACACGGGAGCCTGACGCGAGCTCCAGCAGCGACCACAGGCGATCTGCGATGCGCTGCGTGGCTTCGCCCTGGGTGAGCACGGCTTCGGTGAGCGGGTGCTGATAGAAGTCTCGCACCCACGGGTCGCGGTCATCGGTCATCGAGTCTCCAGCTCGAAGGCTCGACCCAGAGCGTGGGCCGTGGCAACCAAAAACAGCGGCGGACCCCACGCGCGGTGCACCTCGGGCGGAGCATGCTCCAGCTCGGCCACGCGCTGGGCGATGCGCTGTTCGTCGAAGAAAGTCCTTGCGGAAAATGTCTTGGGCGCGAGCAGCTCACCGAGCGCCCGTCTCGCGGCGCCGTCCTGCGTGAGGCTCGGGGCCAGGAACGGGTGCTTGCGCCGAGTGCGGATCGCTTCGGGCACGAGGCCGCGCGCGGCCTCACGAAGCAGCCATTTTTCCTCACCGTGGCGCACGCGTCGCTCGACGGGGAGGCCCCGGAGCATCTGGTACAGCTGGGGGTCGAGGAAAGGCAGCCGCGACTCCAGGCCATGGGCACCGAGCAGGCGGTCAGACAGCGTCGGCAGGATGTAGCCGCCGAGGGCCAAGCGCGTCCAGAGCGTGGCCGCGATGTCGACCGTCGCTCGACCGCGTAGCGCTGTCACGTCGGGTCGCGCGAAGAACTCGTTCAACGCGTGCTGGGCGCACTCCTGCCACGGCTGGTGCGCCAAGCTGCAGAGCCTCGCCCCAAGGCCGAGCTTGGCTTCAAGGAAGGTCGGCATGCAGCCCAGGCGGCCTTTCAGGGGGTGAGGGTCCAGCGGGGTCAGTCCCTCGGCGCTCGTCAGCTCTGGGCGCTCAGCCAGCATCAAGCCTCGCGTCGCTTGCTCCAAACTATTACCGCCTGGATATTCTGGGGCCAGCGCGCCGAGGTCCGCTCGCAAGTGGGGGTAGCCGTAGAGCAGCTCATCCGCGCCCTCACCCGAGAGCACCGACTTGAAGCCTGCTGCGCGAATGGCGCGGTCAAGAGCGTGGTGAGCCACCAGGTGCCCGTTCACGGCCAAGCCTTCACCGGCGCGGGCCGCCGCTTCGAGCCCCTGCACCAGATCCAGCGGACTGAGGGGCACTACTTCGAGTCTCGCCCCCACCTGCGCAGCACTCAACCGCGCCAGCTCCAGCTCATCTAGCGGGCTACCGGGGAAGCTGGCCGTGAACGCGACCAGCGGCTCCCGTGGTACGCGACCTTGACGCTGCAGCTCGGCCGCGGCTCCCAGCACCGCCGCAGAGTCGATTCCCCCGGAGAGGTGAAAGCAGACGTCGGCGTCACTCCGCAGGCGCCGCTCGACGCTTGCAAGAAAAGCCGCGCGGAAAGAAGAGACGTCGGTCGCTTCTGACCGCGTGGCCGTGCTGGGGGAGTCCCAGTCGACGACGCCGCAGGGCTCGATCGTGAGCTGTTCGCCCTGGAGCTCCAGCAAGTGACCAGGAGGAAGCATGCGGACACCTGCGAACGGTGTGCGCTCGGGGGGGAGATACTGCATGCCGAGCGCGAGGCTCATGGCGGCTTCGTCCCAGGCGCGCGGCACACCCAGGGCAAACAACGCGGCGCTGGTGCTGGCAAGGTAGAGCGTACCCTGGTGCCAAGCGTAGACCAGCGTGCGCGCGCCGTAGCGGTCCCGATAGGCCCAGAGCCTGCCGGTGTCGCTGTTGAACGCGACGGCGCAGAGCTCGGCGTTGAGGCGCCCGAAGGTCGCCTTGCCCCACTCGGCGACGCCGTGGAGCAAGATCTCGCTGTCTGAATTCGTGCGGAAACGCGCTCCGGAGGCTTCGAGCTGCTGGCGCAGCTGTGCGTTGTAAATCTCACCATTGGCGGCGATGGTCCAGCAGCCCAGGGTCATTGGCTGGGCGCCGCCTTCGGGATCCATCACCGCGAGTCGCGTGTGGCCGATCGCGCAGCGCCCCGCAGGATCCACGAGCTTGCCGCTGCCATCGGGTCCTCTGGGGGCCAGGCTGTCCATGGCGGGCTGCAGCTCGGAGCCATCGAGGCCGCCGCGCGGGCGATACATCAGGACGATGCCGCACATCAGGGCCTCGGCGTCACGCTGGGGCCAGGCTGAAGAACAGCTTGTGGCTCTCGCTCTGGGCCGCCCGCTGGAAGACCTGCGCGAAGGCTTCGAGTGGTTCTGGCGGGGCGAACAGGTCCTGCACCGGGAGCCGCCCTTCCGCGACCCAGCACAGGCCGAGGGCCATATCCCCGTACTCGGCGCTCAGTAGGCGCAGGCGCTTCTTGACGCAGAGTCCGATGTCGAGCGCCACGGGCCGGTGGGAGCGACTCTTCAGCACCAGGGTGCCACCTGGAGCCAGTGTGTCCAGCGCCACGGCGATTAGCTGTGAGTCTGCATGGGTTTCCACGCAGAATCCGTAGGCGTCCCTCGGGAGCGACTCGCTGCTGTGCGCCAGGGTGACGCGCTCGTAGCCGGCGGCGGCTAGCACGCGGCGCGTGAGCTCAGCGATGCGCCCCCGACCCAGCACCAGGCCAGGCTGAGCGCGAGGCAGGTCGAGATCCAGCACCGCCATCGAGGCCGCGACAGGTTCCGCGAAAGCGCCCGCCTCGAAGCCCATGCCCTCGGGCAGAGGCAGCAGGCACGCTTGAGGTACGGACACGAACTCCGCGAAAGCGCCATCGCGGTGGACACCGAGCTGACGCTTGGAGCTGCACTCGGCGCCGGCGAGGCAAGCCGCGCAACACCCGCAGGCCACGAACGGCATACAGGCCACTCGCGTCCCCGCAGCCCACTCGGTGCCCGAGGGAGGCTGCTCGATCACCCCCGAGAACTCGTGGCCGAGGATCAGCGGGTCTCGCTCGCCCAGATGACCTAGCGCGACCTCGCAATCCGTGCGGCAAAGCCCAGCGCTGATCACGCGCACCAAGACGTCGCTCGCTGCTGGCCGCGGTACCGGCACCTGCTGCAAGCTGAGTCTTCCCCCGGAGCGGACCAACGCCCTCATGGTGTATAATTTACACTATTGGGTCGGGCTCACCAGGGGTTTTGGCAGTGTTGGCTTGAAGCCTAGTTCAAAGCACTGACTTTGCTCGAGTTTTCGCCCTGTTGCGGACGCGACTCTCTGGTCATCGCCTCCACTTGCATGCCCCGCATGCGCTTGGCGGCGGGGCCGTAGATCAGGCGCAGCACGAAGCGGGGCGTGATCCGCGAGAGGGTAGAGCTGATCTTCATGAACCCTCCCGGGATGATGATGGCCTTGTTGCGCGAGAAGCCAGCGATGGCGGCCCGGGCGCAGTGCTCGGCGCTGATGGTCACGAACTCGGGAACCTTCGGGGTCTCGAAGTCGACCGCGACCTCTTCGAACTCGGTGCGCACTGGGCCGGGGCACAGCTGGCTCACCGCCACTCCCTGGGACGCGACCTCGAGCCTCAGGCACTCGGTAAACCCGGTCACGTAGTGTTTGGTACCGACGTAGGTGGCAAAGCCGGGCATGAAGCTGAGCCCGAAGCCGGAGCTCACCTGGAGCACGCCGCCTCGCCCCCGCTCGACCATGCGTGGCACCAGGCGATGGGTGAGGTAGGTGAGGGCGGTGATGTTCAGATCCAGCATGCGCTGATTCTTTTTCCATGAGGAAAGATCGAACATCGACACGTCTCCCAGCCCCGCGTTGTTGATCAGCACATCGACGCCGCCAAGCTCGCCCTCGATGCGCTCCAGCGCGCGATCGGTCGCTTCCCGATCCAGCAAGTCGCAGCTTTGTACCAGCACGCTGAGCCGCGGGTGTTTTCCACGCAGCTCGCCCGCCAGCTCTTCGAGCCGCTCGGTGCGCCGGGCCAGCAGCACCAGCGCCTTTGCGCGTGGCGCAAGCTGACGCGCCAGTTCACTCCCAATTCCTGACGACGCACCGGTGATCAAGATCACCCCGTCCAAGGGCGGCTTCGGCATGGCGCGAGTATGGGAACCACACTTGCCTACCGCAAGTCACTGAACGAAGTTCAGCAGCGGACCCTGTTGGAGAGGAGCCTGCTGGAGAGGAGCCTGCTGGAGAGGAGCCTGCTGGAGAGGACCCTGCTGGGCCGCCGACTCATTTTGGGCCCTGACAAGACGGGTCGTTTTCGTCAATCAGACCATCCCCGTCGTCGTCGATGCCGTTGTCGCAGATCTCCTTGTTGCATTCATCGACCACGCAGTCGCAGTCGTCGTCGATGCCGTTGCCACAGATTTCCTTCGG
>JAUILJ010000598.1 GCA_030433055.1 Polyangia bacterium | reverse complement strand
GCGGCAAAGCGCGGCGCGGGGCCGCCTCGGGAGCCTCGGGCGCAGCGTCCAGATCTACTTCGACATCAGAGTCCATAACGGGGCCCGCCCCAGGCGCGTTCGTTGGTTCTACTGCGGTCTCGTCGCCCCAACCTGAGTCCACCAGAGAGGTCCGTGGCAGCTTCGAAGGCGGCTTTTCTTCGCCCATGTCCCGCACCCTAACACAACCCCAACCCTGACCGTGGCGTCTCGACAAGCCACTCGGAAAGTGGACCGGGCCTCTGCGATCCGCTAGCCCTCCGCTTGCGTGGCGACTCTGGAGCACAAACGGCGCGTACGGCTGCCTGAGGACTTCTTCCTCGACCAGGCCTCGATGACCCGTCGTCCCTGGCCCCGCTGGCCGCTCCTGGCTTGTGGATGGCTCGCCTTCACCGGACTGTGTTTCGCCATCACAACCGACCGCGTCCCCCTCGGCCAGTGGCTGGCCAGCGCGCTCGAGCCCACCGCAGAGGCGAAGCCTCCGGGCACACCGCCCCCTCCTGCGCCGCCCGCCGTCACCCCGCTGCCTGGTCCGACCACTCCCCGTGCGGAAACGCGCCCGGAAGAGCCGGTCGAGGCGCCCAGACTCGCTCCTGGGACCGGCGACTCAACTGAGGACCCCCCCTCGCCGGATCTCGCGGCGCTGACTCAGCCCCCGGAGAGTGACCAGGCCGGTCGCGACCCCGCGCCCGCACGCCCGTTACCCGCGCCCGCCGAGGCCGATGACAGCGAGCCACCGCCTCGCGCGGAGGTCCCCTCACCCCCTCCCGTTGAAGCGTCGAGACCGGCCCCCGCGACCCAGTCCAGCGTGGGGGCCAGCTGCGAGGCCGCGATTGCAAATTACCAGGAGGAAATTCGCATCGGTGGAGCGAGCGCACCTCCAGACCTGAGCCGCGCGCAGTTCGCAGCCGTCTTGGAGAACGGCAGGTATTTCGCCCATTGTGGGGCCCCAGACTCGATGAGCGTCGAGATCTGCGCGGCCGTGCGCAACGGCCGAGCCGTGGGCGTCACGGTGCGCACGGCCCCCGGGAGCGCTGCCGTCCAGAGCTGCGTCGCTCGGGCAGTGCGGGGCTTGGGCTTTCCATCTCACCCTCGCATGGATGTGACCCGTACACGCTTCGCGCCCACTCACTAGCGGCGCTTGGGAGGTAACGGGACGAGCATCGACACACGAGCTTGGACTTCGGCGAAGTTGGGGCGCCGTTCGAGCATCCGCTTCTCGATCAAGGGTACGCTCGCGAAGCGGAACATGAGCGTGATGGCGAGCGCCCCCGCGCCTGCCCACCAGGCGTGCGGATCTCCCGCCATACCGAACAGGAACAGGCCCCACCAGAAGCTCAGCTCGCCAAAGTAGTTCGGGTGACGGGACCAGCTCCACAGGCCGCGTTCCAGGACTTCGCCAGGCCGCTTCGGACCGGTAACGAACGCTCGGAGCTGACGGTCGGCAAGCGCCTCGATGCTGATCGCTCCCAGCGTCACGATCACGCCCGCGACGTCCCAGAGGCCCAGGGGGCGGTTCCCGGTGAGCGCTGGCCAGAGCGCCAAGCAGCCCAGAAAGACCTGCACTGTCGGGAACACGTGGATCCCCGCGAAACTAACCAACCAGTACCAACGCCCCGTCGTGCGCCGGAAGTCTTCGTAGCGCCAGTCCTCGTGGTCGAGCCCGCTCCAGCCGCGCGCCCAGTTGGCGGTGAGGCGCAACCCCCACCAGCACACCAGCCCCAAGACGCACAGCTGCCGAACCAGCACGCCGGAGTCTCCCTGAGGCGTGAGCAGCGCCCAGTGCACCGCGATCGGGATCGGCGCGAGGCTCCAGTACGGATCGTAGACGCTCGAGTTGTTGAGCCAAACGCTTGCCCCGAACACGAGCACCGTCGCCACCAGGTCAGCCAGCGCCCCTACGGCGATCGGATGCCAATCGCGCTGCACGACGCCGACCAGCACGGCGCCAACGAGCGCCACGACGTACACGCCAGCGACGATCCCGAAGGATCCAGCTCGGCCAGGTCGTAGCGCCATGTTGCGCTTAATAACCCCGACCTGCCAGAGTTGGCCAGCGCCCGAGATGAAACCACGCCCCAAGCACCAAGTGGCCCCAGCGATCGCCGCCGAACCCGCTGCCCGTACTGCAGCCCCCGCCGGCTGCCGCTCGGACAGCGATGCTGCGCCCGAGCCGGCTGATCCCGTCGCTGGAGTGGGGCCAACGGCGCCCATCCCGCTCCCCCGCTTCGATGTGGGTCGGCGCCCCTCGGGCCGTGGGTACCGCCTGGCGCGCTGCAGCGGCTGCCGCGCCCCACTTGATCACTGTTTCTGTGCGGAACTGGTCAACGTGGACTGCAAGATTCGCGTGTTAGTGATCCTTCACGCACTGGAGCAGTTCCGCCCCACCAACACCGGACGCTTCGCCACGCAAATCCTCAGCGGGTCGGAGCTCCGCATACGGGGTGGTCGCTCGGAGGATGGAACCCCCGTAGCGCTGGATCTCGGTGATCTGGACCCGGGCGACACCGGCACGCTGCTGCTGCACCCCGGGCCAGACGCGCGGATCCTGGACGAGCACTTCGAGCGCCCCAGCGGGCCGCTACGCCTGGTCGTACCCGACGGCACCTGGACCCAGACTCGACAAATGCTGCGACGGGAACCGCGACTCAAGGCGTTGCGACAGGTCGCGTTGCCGCGTGGCAAGCCGTCGGTGTACGCGCTGCGGCGGGGTCACACTGCTGACGGCGTTTGCACGTTGGAAGCCATCGCTCGCGCGCTGCGAGCTCTGGGTGAGCTCAGCGCCGCCCACCAGCTCGAGCGGGTGCTGTTGATCGCAGTGCGCGTCGGCATGGCCGCGCGCGGGTACCACGACTGGCGACCTCCAACTTGAGCGCTTGCTCGGCGGGACGTCGCCTCCTAGCCTTGAGGCTGTGAAGCGTGGCTTACCCATCTGGGGGCACAGTCAGCAGCCAAGGCCGTTGGGCGCTGCTCGTTTGCAGGACGCGGTGCGGCCGACCTACTGCGTCTGGGAGGTCACGCTGCGCTGCGATCTTTCCTGTGCCCACTGCGGCTCTCGCGCGGGAAAGCCCCGAGCAGACGAGCTGAACGCAGCCGAGTGCCTGGACGTGATTCGTCAGCTCGCGGAGCTCGGAGTGCGCGAGGTCAGCTTGATTGGCGGCGAGGTCTACCTGCGCCAGGACTGGGAAGAGCTGGTGCGGGCGGTGCGTGACGCCGGGATGATCTGCGGGATCGTCAGCGGTGGACGAGGCTTCACCCGGGAGCGCGCTCGGCAGGCGAAGGCAGCGGGAGTCAGTGGCGTGAGCATCTCCGTGGACGGCCTCGAGTCGGCCCATGATCAGCTCAGAGCGCTCAACGGCAGTTATCGCGCGGCAATGGCGGCGCTCGATGCGCTGGCTGCGGCAGACGTGCGCCGCGCGGCGAACACCCAGATCAATCGCCTGAGTCGCGACGACTTGCCAGAGTTGCTCGAACGCCTGATCGAGCGCCGGATCTACGGCTGGCAGCCGCAGATCACCGTCGCGATGGGTCGCGCGGCGGACCGCCCAGAGATCCTACTCCAACCTTACGAGCTGCTCGACGTGATCCCCTGCCTCGCGTCGCTGGCGGCTCGCTGCGCGGAAGCCGACGTGAGCTTCGCTCCAGGCAACAACGTCGGCTATTTCGGCCCCCACGAGGCTGCGCTGAGGGGGCACTCCGCCCGCGGTCACTGCCAGTCATGCACCGCGGGTCGCCACACCTTGGGCATCGAGGCCAATGGAGACGTCAAGGGCTGCCCGTCACTCCCAAGCGCGGACTACGTAGGTGGCAACCTGCGCCACAACAACCTGCGGGAGATCTGGGAGGGAGCCGCAGCGTTGCGCTTCACCCGGGATCGCGACACGACGGAGCTGTGGGGTTTTTGCGCGGGTTGCTACTACGCGGCAGAGTGCCTCGCTGGATGCAGCTGGACCAGCCACGTGCTGTTCGGCAGGCGGGGAAACAATCCGTACTGTCATCACCGAGCGCTGGAGCTGCGGGATCGGGGGGTGAGAGAGCGCCTGGTGCCCGAATCCCGCGCGCCGGGTGATCCGTTCGACTTCGGCGAATTCAGCCTGATCGAAGAGCCTTGGCCCGCTTAGCAGGGTGTTGAAAGCACAAGTTTTTCAGCAGCCTGCCAGGCGAAGAATTGGGCTAGAATCAGCCCATGAGCCTGGTTCCCTGCTCCGCCTGTCGTCGCCACGTTCGCCACACGGAAACGACCTGCCCCTTCTGTGGGGTGCACGTCACTCAGGTCGCGACGGCGCGTCCGATGGGCGGCTTGGGCGCGGCTGCTGCTATCGCGCTGGCCGCCACGGCAAGCGTCGGCTGCGGCGGTGGCAACCCGGAGCCCGAGGCTCCGCCTCCGGTCATGCCGGTGGAAGACCCAGAGCCCGAACCCGAAACGACTCCACCGGTCGACGAAGGCACGCCGGGCGTCCCCGACGCGCCAGACCCTGAAGCCGGACCTGGAGATCCGGAACGCGCGGTTCCGATGTATGGCATGCCCCAGGTGGCGCCTGAGCCAGGGCCTCCACCGACGAAGTAGGCGCGTTCACCGACGAAGGACCGGGCTCAGCCGTTGACGGCGTTCAGACGCAGCGGGGGGGCTTCGGCCGCGACCAGGTACTCAAACTCCTCGCGGAAGCGCTCCGGAGTGAGGCCGGCAACCTCCGCGTAGCTCGCGATCGCAGCGTCATTGCTGAAATCGTCACGACGCAGGCGGATCATGTAGCGCCGAGCGATCTTGTAGCTCTCCGTCTCCGTGTCGACCATGCGCACCTTCGTGGTCCCGGTGACCGGGTCGAGCATCTCACTGAACGGAATCGGCTTGAACACGCTGCGCTGGATGGTGACCATCGCGCCGCCCCCGCCTTGAAGCAGGTACTTGGTCGCGCAGTAGCCGAGGTCGCGCGTGTACTCCATGTCGAAGGGGATCGGGTCCGCGCAGCGCAGCTCGTAGCCGACGTTCTTGGCGACGATCGTGACCTTCAAACCCAGCTCGACCAGACGCGTCTGCACCCGGCGCTTCAGCAAGTCGCCGAAGCTCACTTCGGCGAGCCGTAGGTTTCCGTGGATGTCGCGCTCGATCTCCGGGAGCTCCGCCAGCTCAGCGGGGTCCAGCTTCTCAATCAGCCCCTCTGCCAGGATCGCGACTCCGTCTTCTCGCCCCTCGGCGCGCCGCTTGATGATCGCACCGACCAGCAAGTCCACCATCTCGCTCAGGGGAACCGTTTTCGTACGGAACTCCTCGGCGATCAGCGTCAGCGTCGAACCGGCGCTCTTTCCGATCCCCAGCGCCAGGTGCCCGGCAGCGCGGCCCATCGTGACGATGAAGTACCAGCGCCCGGTGGTCTTCGCGTCGGTCATGATGTCCTTCACGATCCGGACCCCAACGTGGCGCGCCGTCTGGTAGCCAAACGTGGGGATCATGTCCGGTAGATCCAGATCGTTGTCGATCGTCTTCGGCACA
>JAUILJ010000597.1 GCA_030433055.1 Polyangia bacterium | reverse complement strand
ATACGGTGGGGCGGGCTTCGGCAGCGTCGAGCTCGCGGCGGTGATGGAGGAGCTGGGGCGCGCATTGGCCCCGGTGCCCTACCTGAGCGCTGTGCTCGGCGCTCAGACGCTGGTCGTGGGGGGCAGCGATGCTCAGCGCGAAGCTCACTTGCCGCTGCTCGCCAGCGGAGAGCAGCGCGCAACTCTGGTGTTCCCCCAAGACAGCACCCTCGAGTACAAGCCCCAGGGCGATGGCTTCGCGTTGAAGGGCTCGATCACGCGCACGCTGGACGCTCACGCCGCAGATCTGGTGATCGCCCCCGCCAAGGCGCCCAGCGGCGAGCCGACATTATTTATCCTTACGGAATCGACCTTCGGCGCACGTAAGCGCCTCGCCACCCTCGACGCCACGCGTCCCTGGGGTGAAATCGAGGTCGCGGCAGAGCTCTCTGCCGCAGCTCGCCTCCCCGGAGAGGCCGGGAAGATCGTCGAGCGAGTCTCGGAGTTCGGGGCGATCGCCCTCGCCGCCGAGCAAGTCGGCCTGGCGGAAGCGTGCCTGGAGATGGCAGTGGAGTACGCAAAGACGCGGCGACAGTTCGAGCGCCCCATCGGCTCGTTTCAAGCCATCAAGCACAAGTGCGCCGAGATGCTGCTCCAGGTGGAGTCCGCCCGCTCGGCGGCGTACTACGCCGCCTGGGCCTGCAGCGTGGCGTCCTCCGATCTCAGCGAGCTGGCGCACTTGGTGGCGTGCTACTGCGGAGAGGCCGCCTTCGCCTGCGCAGCGGAGAACATCCAGGTGCACGGCGGCATCGGCTTCACCTGGGAGCACGACGCGCACCTGTACTTCAAGCGCGCGCGCGCCAGCGAAGGCCTGTTCGGCTCCCCGGCGGCTCATCGAGAGGCCGTGGCCAAGCTCTGGCTGGACGGCGCAGCCAGCTAGCGACGTCAAACGACGCGAATACCGCGAGCATCACAGTCAGACGTTGGGGGAGTCGCGTCACGAGACTACGCTTCCCCCCATGGCGATCGTAGAAGCCCTGCAATCGAACGGCGCGCGCCGGCTCAGCATCAAGAACCCCCTCAGTGGCGAGGCGATCGACGACATCGCGGTGACCTCGAAGGAAGACGTCGACGCGGCCGTGCGCCGCGCTCGGGCAGCACAACCCGGATGGGCGGCCCTTGGGGTCGCTGAGCGCAAGCGCATCGTGCACCGCGCGCTGGATGTCTTGATGGCCCGCCAAGAGGAGGTCATTGCAACAGTCCGCGCGGAAACAGGCAAGACACGAGTCGACGCGCTGTCAATCGAGATCATCTCGAGCTGTGACTTCATCAACTACTGGTGCGGGCGCGCGGTCAAGGATCTCTCCGACGAGAAGCCGGGGCTTCACGGCTTCCTCAAGCCGCTGAAGAAGCTGCGCATCGTCTACGAGCCACTCGGGGTGGTCGGCGTGATCACGCCCTGGAATGGCCCCTTCGTGCTCAGCACCGACCCGACCGTGCAGGCGCTGCTCGCTGGCAACGCCGTGATCCTCAAGCCGAGCGAGGTCACCCCGCGCTCAGGTGAGTGGGCCGCTCGGATCCTCTGGGAAGCGGGCGTACCGAAGGACGTGCTGCAGGTGCTCCACGGGGACGGCGAGACCGGCGCCGCGCTCGTGCAAGCAGGAGTCGACAAGATCGCGTTCACCGGCAGCGTGCGCACCGGCAAGAAGATCGCGGCTTCCTGCGCCGAACAGCTGTTGCCCTTCACGCTGGAGCTCGGTGGCAAGGACCCGATGATCGTCTGCGCTGACGCGAACCTCGAGCGCGCAGCGAATGGAGCGGTGTTCCTCTCGATGTTCAACACCGGGCAGGTCTGCCTGGGCGTCGAGCGGGTGTACGTCGTGGAGCGCGTCGCCGACGAGTTCTTGCGCCTGGTCGAGGAGAAGGTGCGGGCGATGCGCGTCGGCTCCGGAGACGACAAGGAGATCGGCAGCGTGTTCTGGGATCGCCAGCTCGACATCATCGAACGCCACGTGGACGACGCCGTGGCGCGAGGCGCGCGCCTCGTGGTTGGCGGCAACCGCACTGGCGAAGGCTTGTGCTACGCGCCCACGCTGCTCACCGACGTGACTCACGACATGGCCGTGATGCGAGAAGAGACCTTCGGCCCCGTGCTGTGCGTGATGGTGGTGCCCGACGAGGAAGCGGCGATCGCCGCAGCCAATGACTCGGAGTATGGCCTGAGCGCCAGTGTGTTCACCACGGACGAAGAGAAGGCGATCCGCATCGCACGGCGCCTGCGGGCTGGCTCGGTGATGCAGAATGACGCCGCGGTGATCTATGGGATCCCCGAGGCACCGTTCGGCGGGCTCAAGTCCAGCGGGATGGGCCAGGTCCACGGCGGCAGCCGCGCGCTGCGGGGCTTCTGCCATGCCAAGCCCATCGTCTTGGATCGCTGGAAGCAAGACAAGGAAGAGATCTGGTACCCGCTCACCGAGCGCACGACGAAGAGCCTCGAGAAGACCATCGAGTTCGCGTTTGGAAAAGTCCTGCGCCGCCTGATGCAGTAGCGGCCTATTGATCCCGGTGCGCCTCCCCCCCTACTCTGAAGCCAAGGGAGAGGGGTCCAGATGAGACGATGGCGACGTGCGCTCGGGATGGGGTTCGGATTGGGGTTAGGTGCGCTGCTGCTCCTACCGGGCTGCGGCGAACGCAACACGGCCGCGGACGGGATGTGCTCGCCGAGTCGCCCCAAGGCTTACGACAAGCCGCCCAAGTTCGCCGACTGCAACGAAATACGCACCAACGAGACGGTCATTGATCCAGATGGTGGACCGCCGAGGGACAACGTACATCGCTTCTTCTATTGCTGCAGCTAGGGGCTCAGACGTTCCCGCGCGGCAATGGTCTAGAAGCCGCCCGCGGTCGGCTGCGTCGGACCTGGAGAATGGCCGAATTCCGACCCTGGTTCACGGCTCAAGGGCTTTCGTGGCGCGGGCGCGGCGTCGACGTGTGCGTCGGCTCCAGCGTCGTGGGGCGGCACCGGTGCCTGCTCTGGTCGAGTCAACACGAAGGCTGGTTCGAGCGTAGCCCTTTGCGCTGCATCGTCCGAGATGGGGGTGGCCATCGTGGCCGCTCGTGCCTGTGGCAGGCTGATCCCGAACTCCTTTTCCACACGGTTTGGCAGGTCGCGCAGCGAGCGCCGTGCGTGATAACCGAAGCCACCTACGATCCCCAGCATCAGGATGGCGACCAGGGCGCGCAGCTTGCGCCGGCGGCGCGTGCGTCCGGCTGAGAGCAGAAAGGGCTCGGCGTCGGCCAGCGAGTCCATGTAGCGAGACGGTGGACTCAAGAGCTTGGCGGTCAGCTCCCCGGCGGGGCTCGAGTCTTCGTCGAGAGGTGGCTTGGTCCAGCGTCGCTGCAGCGCCTGACCAGCGATGTCCGATGTCTCACCGCGGTCAATCAGCCAGCGAGAGAGCGCCTCGCCAAGCTCCGCCATGTTCTGCCAGCGATCGCCGGGGCGCTTGCTCAGACCGCGCTCCAAGATCTCCCCCAAGCCCGCGTCGGCGACGCCAAACTCCGCGGGGGCGCCGACGGGCCACTCAAGGATCGCCTCGAAGAGCTGACGATCTTCGGTGCCAGCGAAGGGCGTCAGGCCGGTCAGGCATTCGTACAGCGTCGCGCACAGGCCCCAGACATCCGCCCGACAATCGATGTGCTCACTTCCCACCACTTGCTCGGGCGCCATGTACTCGGGGGAGCCGATGGGCTGGCCCATGCGGGTCAGCTTGTTGTCACCGCTGGCGCTGAGCTTGGCGATGCCAAAGTCGACGATCTTCGGCTGCGTCCCCGCAGCCGTTGGCACCAGCACGATGTTCCCTGGCTTGATATCCCGATGAATGATGTCCGCCGCGTGCGCTGCCCGAAGTGTATCCGCGAGGTTCACTCCGAGGCGCGCGGTCTCGACGGGTGAGAGGCGACCTCGCTCGAGGATCGACTGGTCGAGGCCCCGACCGTCCAGCCACTCCATGATCAGGTAGGGGCAGTCGCCGACCTTGCCAAAGTCGTACACGCTCACCACGCCCGGGTGCGTCAGCCTGGCGCAGGCTCTGGCCTCGATGGCGAAGCGCTCGGCGAGTTGCTCCACGGGCAGGGTCGGCTTGATGAACTTGATCGCCACGCGGCGATTCAGCAGCGTCTGCTCAGCTTGCCACACACTGCCCATGCCCCCCTGCCCCACGCAACGCAGCAGCTCGAAGCCCTCTGGTGGAGTCAGTCGGTCACTCGTGGGACCAGATGCTACGCGGTGAATCTCCACCTCCGGCGTGTCTGCAGCGCGTGTGGGTGCGCTCGAGTCGTCGAGAGGCGGAAGCAGTAAGGGCTGATTCATGATGGGTCTCCTGGCTGACACTCCCCGGCGGCGCGCAGCAAGCCGGTGTGTTGCAGCTCGTGTGCCTAGACCTCACGGGGCCACGCAGCATCCGGCCTTTGCACGCCTTTTTCGGTGGACCAGACCCGTTGGCGGGTTGAATACCCACGGAACCAGTCGTGGCGAAAGGACTCGGCCCGGGATACGGTGTGACCCGCGCGCAGCCATCGGAGCAACTCCATGGACCAGCTCGGCGCACCCCCAGCCAAACAGGAGATCTCTCATGCCCCAAGCCGTGATCGTCGCCGCGACCCGCAGCCCCATTGGACGTGCCTTCAAGGGCTCACTGGTCACTTGTCGGCCCGACGACTTGCTCGCCACGATCTTGAATGCCGTGCTCGAGAAGGTGCCTGCACTTCCGCGGGAGAGCGTCGAAGACGTGATCGTGGGCTGTGGTCAACCCGCAGGTGAAGCGGGCTACAACGTCGCACGCGTGGCGAGCGTGCTCGCAGGCCTGAACGCGCCCGGCGTGACCGTCAATCGCTACTGCTCGTCTTCGCTGCAGACGATCCGCATGGCGGTACACGCGATCGCTGCAGGTGAAGGCGATGTCTTCATCGCCGCCGGTGTGGAGACCGTGAGCCGATTCGGTGTCGGCAAGGCCGACGGCATGGAGAACAGCATCAACGCCAAGTTCGCTGACGCAATGGCTCGCACGAACCTGCGCAGCCAGGGCGGCCAGCCAAGCTGGTCGCCCGGCGAAGGCCTCCCCGACATCTACATCGCGATGGGCCAGACAGCCGAGAACGTCGCCGAGGCAGAGAATGTTTCCCGCGAGGAAATGGATGAGTTTGCAGCCCTGAGCCAGCAGCGCGCCGTGGCCCACGTCGAGCAGGGTCACTTCGACAGGGAGATCACACCCATCGTGATCGACGGCGGTCAAACCGTGAGCAAGGACGATGGCCCGCGCCCGGGTACCACGGCGGAGAAGCTCGCAGGGCTGAAGCCGGTGTTTCGGCCCGACGGGCGCATCACTGCCGGCAACGCGTGTCCGCTCAACGATGGTGCGGCGGCGGTGGTCGTGATGAGCGACACACGCGCCAAGGCCCTGGGCCTCAAGCCCTTGGCGCGCATCGTGTCGAGCGGAGTGAGCAGCCTGAACCCCGAGATCATTGGGTTGGGGCCCA
>JAUILJ010000596.1 GCA_030433055.1 Polyangia bacterium | reverse complement strand
CCCTGGAGGTGCCGGCAGCGCACGGATCCGGGCGCTACCCCGTCGTGGCGACGTTCAACGACGTCACATTGGAGCGAGAAGCGACTCGGGCTCTGGAAGAGAGCCGTGCACGGTTCGCCAGCGTGCTCGAAGCCGTCCCGGGGATCCTGTTTCGGTATCTGCGGAGGAAGGACGGCAGGCTTGGGCGCTTCGAGTTCCTGAGCGGCTACACCAAGGCGATGGTCGGGCTGGACCCAGCGGAGATCCTGGCGGATCCCTCGCGTTGGTTCGATCGTGTCCACCCCGAGGATCTAGCCAAGGGGGAGGCTGTGGCGAGCGACGCAGGTCAGCCCACCGTCGACGTCGCGATGCGGGTGCGTGGTCCGAACGGCGAGTGGCGCTGGTTCCGGAACCGTGCGGTATCCGAAGCCCACCCAAAGGGTAGGCTGTGGACTGGCGTGATGCTCGACATCACGGAGGAGCGGAAGCTCGCGAGTCAGGTTCGTGCATCCCACCGCCGCGAAGCCATCGCGACCGTCGTTGCCGGCGTTGCACACAACTTCAACAACGCCCTCGCCTCGATGATCCCGAACCTAGAGCACGCACTCGAGTCGAGCGCTGGCCAGCAGCGTATCGAGCTGGAAGAGACGCTGCGCACCGCAGAGCTCGCGGGCGGCTTGGTGCGGCAGTTGATGGTCGTCGCCCGACAGCAGACGACCGCCGAGGCGGTCGTGAGTGACTTTGCTGACGTGGTCCGGGACGTAGCTCGCTTGTGCAAAGGCTTGTTCCAAGGCCGGGTACGCATCGAGTCCGAGGTTGCGGCTCGGCCCATGCCCGTGGCTCGAGACACAGCGCACCTGCATCAGATGGTGCTGAACTTGTGCATCAACGCTCGCGATGCGATGCGCCACACGGAAGGGGGGCGACTCTCCATTCGGCTCCATGAGGAAATGGCCGGAGCTGCGCCGGGGTGTCGCCTGGTCGTGAGCGACAACGGCTGTGGTATGGACGAGGAGACCCAGCGTCAGCTCGGCGAGCCGTTCTTTACTACCAAGCCGCCGGGGCAGGGTACCGGTCTGGGGTTGGCGACGGTCTACGCGATGGTTCGCGACCTCAGCGGTAGCGTCGAGTGCGTGTCCAGTCCTGGAAAGGGCGCTGAGTTCCGCATCTGGTTGCCGAGGAGTGAGCTGGTGCCGATCGAGCGATCGGTCGCTAGCGTAGGGGAGACACCGGCGGGGAAACGAGTGCTGCTAGTGGATGACGAGCCGCTGGTGCGCAGGGCGCTCGCCCGAGGCCTTCGAGCTCGCGGTTGGCTCGTGGAGGAAGCCAGCGATGGCAAAGACGCACTGGCGTTCGTCGCGGCAGGGCGCGGTCGCTTCTCGGTCGCCGTCTTGGACCTCTCGATGCCCGGGATGCCGGGAGAGCGCGTGCTCGCGGAGTTGCGGAAGCAGCACCCGGACCTGCCCGTGGTCGTACTCAGCGGATTCGTGAGCGCACCCGAGGCCTTGCACGGTGCGTTCTCGGTGCTGGAGAAGCCCATCAGCACTCCCGTCCTCAGTGCGGAGTTGGCGCGGGCGACCGCGGGTCCGAGTCCTTCCGTTCCTCCCGAGGAATAGCCCAGCCAACTCAGGAATCCAGCGCGCGTAGCGCGGGCTCGAGCGCATCCCAAACCGCGCGGATACGCGGGACGCGGCGCAGCGCCCGTGGCGTGGTGAGCCACAGCGAGAGCTCGGGACCGCGGGGCAGGCCGAGGTCCAGCTCCTCGAGCCCAGGGTCCAGCAGTCGCACCGAGCGAGTGAGCAGGGCCGCACCCAGTCCAGCGCGGACGGCTTCGAGCTGCGCGACGTACGTGTTCGTGACCAACGCCGGCTCCCTGGCGACGTGACGCTCGTACCAAGCGCGCTCCGGGGTCGCGATCCCCGCCAGCTCACAGGAGATCCAGGGCAGCTTGCTCGCAGGAGTGTGCGCGAATTCAGGACGTGCCAGCACGGCGGTACTCAGGCGTGCGACTCGCTTGCTGATCAGATCGCCGCTCGGGGGACGAAAGAAGCGGGTCGCTATCTCGGCATCCCGATGACTGAGATCGCTGGCTGCGTGGCTGGATACCAGCTCCACGGTGAGGCCGGGATGGGCTCTGCGGAGCGGACCGATGAGGGTGGGGATCACGACGTGGACGGCCAGGCTCTCGGTGAGCGCAACCTTCACACGGCCCTTCACGTCTGTCTCGTGGCCGCGGGCCTCGTCGGTGAACGCCAGCACGCTCGCTTCGACCGTTTCCGCGTGGCGAACGAGTCTCTCGCCTAGGGGCGTCAAGAGTCGTCTGCCCGGGCCCCCGGGATGACGCTCGAACAGCTGTGCTCCCAGCTGCTCCTCGAGGCCGGCGATACGGCGGCTGACCGTTGACTGTTCGATACCGAGTTGGTTCGCAGCCTGGGTGAAGCTGCCGGCGCGCGCGGCCTTGAGCAGTAGCTGGATGTCGTCCCAGCGCTCCAAGCGCACACCCCCAGCGCCCCTGGATTTGCCAGATCCTGCCCGATCATCCTGACTACCGGGTGACTTGGGTGACTTCGGTGGACCACGGCGAATCATGCGCTGATGCATGCACCATGTGCAATTCGGCGTCTACCGGGTGTTCCTCGCATGATGCAGATGTAGCGCGGTGGTCACACGCGACCCCTGAAAGGAAGAACATGCAGCACGTCGCACTCGTAGTCTTGGGGCACCCCAACTCGCAGTCTTACAGCCACGCCTTGGGTGAGGCCTACGCTCGAGGCCTGCGGAGCGCTGGATTGGAGGTTCGCTACCTTCGGCTCTCGGAGCTCGACTTCGACCTGGTCCTGCACTCCGGATTTGGGGGTGAGCAACAGCTCGAGCCTGACCTGGTTCAAGCCAGGCGTGCCATCGAGGAGGCGAGCCTCGTGGGCTGGTTCTTTCCGACGTGGTGGGCGGGGCCACCGGCTCTGGTGAAGGGCTTCATCGACCGGGTGTTCTTGCCCGGTTGGGCCTTTCGCTACCCTCAAGTGCCGAAATCCAGCGGCGGTCGTTACCGCGCGGGAACGGGTCTGCCAGAGCCCTTGCTCGCGGGCCGGCTGGCTCGAGTGGTCAGCTCGATGGACAGTCCCAGCTGGTGGTATGCGATCTGGCACCGCCGGGCACTGCACGCCGCGTTCGTCAACGGAACGCTCCGATTTTGCGGGTTTCGGGTCAGGAGCAGCACCTTCTTCCAGCTGCGTGGGTGGTCGGCGGAGCGACGGGCTCGAGGGCTGGCGCGCGTCGAGTCGATTGGCTACCGAGATGGTCGCAGGGCGCTGCGGGCACGCACGGCCTTGCGGGCAAGCATGGCGCTGGACATGAATGCCCCGCTCGGCAGGAGCGAGCGCCAGCTGCCAGTTGCGGGGTCGAAGCAGGTTGGCGCTGCGGCGGAGCGGGTTGCGCGCTAGGCTCTCCCAATGGCGATCTTCGGGGGCGGAAGCAGCGCGGCGAGCGAGCCGCTCGAGTGTCCTCATTGCCATGAGGTCCAGCTCCGCGCTCGCGACGCCCAGCGTGTGGAGTTGGTCTGTCGGGCTTGCAAGCGGCGGTTCCCTGTTGTCGAGGGGCGAGAACGCTACGCGAAGAGCCAGGCTCTGAAGCGTCGCCGCTGACACGTCGCCGTTGACCTCTGGGCGAGTTCGGTGCACTCGGCCACGGGTGACGAGTGAAAAGCGGTCCGATGAGATCATCGTCTCCGAGGGAACTCAGGCTGAGGCGGAGGCCCCGGGTGCGGAGGGGCAAGACGTGGCGCGACAGAGCGGGCGCGGCGGAATCGCGATCGTGTTCGCGAAGCTGTGGTTTCTGCTCATGGGCTTGGTGCAGAACATCGTGCTGCCTCGCGTCCTCGGAGCTGGCGGCTTTGGGGACTTTCGCAACGCACAGTCGGTAGCGAGTATCTTCTATAACCCCATCGTCACCAGTTCGATCCAGGGGGGTAGTCGGGCGGTGGCTCAGTCGGAGGACGCGGCGACACCTCAGGTGATCCGTCGCGTATTTCGCATCCATGCGGTACTAGCGCTGTTCTTCGCAGCGCTGTTCTTCTTCGCAGCGCCGTTCATCGCTAGCTTGCTCAAGGCACCGCAGATCTCCCCGCTGTTGCGCACGCTCGCGGGCGTCATCTTCTGCTATGCGCTCTACAGCCCGCTCGTCGGCATCCTGAACGGTCAGCGGCGCTTCGGGCGTCAAGCGTTGCTGGACATCGTGATGGCAGCGCTCCGCACCGTGGGGCTGATCGCGGGCGCCAAGCTCGTGGCTGATGCGGCGCTTCGGGCGGAGGGCGCGCTCAGCGGCTTCGTCGTTAGTTCGGTGATCATCCTCGGTTTGTCGCTGTTCATGGTCGGCCTGGGGCGCGCCGGGAAGGGCGGTGTATCCGGCGCCTCGCATTTGGCCTTCATGCTTCCGGTGTGGCTCGGACAGATCGCGCTGAACTTCTTGCTCCAAGCGGACGTGAACCTGCTGCGCCGGTTCGCAGGGAGCGCTGCGGAGCATGCTGGGTTGAGCGTGGAGGCGGCGAGCCCGTTGGTCGGGGCATATGCTGCCACTCAGCTCTATTGCTTCCTGCCGTATCAGCTCCTGCTCAGCATCACGTTCGTCCTGTTTCCGATGCTGGCCACGGCGTACCGCGACGGTGACCGGGAGGTGATGGCGCGTTACGTGCGCACAGGGGTGCGCTTGGCCCTGATCCTTGCCGGCGCCATGGTCTCCGTGACGAGCGGGCTGTCGGAGGGGTTGCTGAGGTTGCTGTTCTCCAAGGAGTACTGGGTCGCCGCGCACGCGATGCAGGTGCTGACGCTGGGCTTCGGCGTCTTCGCCATCTTTGGAATATTCAGTGCCGTCCTAAACAGCTTGAAGCGTGAGTTCGCCAGCATGCTGGTCACCGTTGCCGCGGTGATCTTCGTCGCGGCGCTGTGCTTCATCCGTGTGCCAGGGACTGCTTTTGGTGAAGCGCTACTGTGGAAGACCGCCACAAGTACTTCCGCAGGGATCTTGCTCGCTACGCTGCTCGCCGGCTTCTTGGTCAAGCGCGCGGCTGGAGGCGTAGTGGGCTGGCTCAGCGTGGTGAGGGTGATCGGTGCCCTGGCTGTCGCGATCTTTGCGGCGCGCCACTTACCCTACGCGGGCAAGCTGATGACGTTGGTCTATGCCGTGGTCGTCGTCGTGATCTACTTCGTGGTCCTGCTGGTCTCTCGTGAGCTGGGCAAATCGGACTTGCAGAACCTCAAGAGCGTGATCTCGCGGCGAAAGGCCAAGTAGCTAGCCGTGCCCAGGGAAGCCAAACTCCCGAACTAGGGCGCGGTGTGGGCTCAGCTCCGGCGTATCGGTGGCGAGTTGAGCCTCGCGATAGCCCGTCGCGAGGCTCAGCACTTCGATGCGCCGGGCCTGCTCATCAAAGACAAAGCGAGCGCGCCAGGGGCCGAACGCGATGACCGAGGTATCGGCTTCGATTCGGATGCGACGATAGGGGCGCGGGGTGGGTCCAGTCTCGAGGAGGGTTGAGAGCCTGATTC
>JAUILJ010000595.1 GCA_030433055.1 Polyangia bacterium | reverse complement strand
CATCATGCCGTCGGTGCGGATACAGGACAATCTGGAGCTGCCCGCCAACACCTACGTCGTCCGCATCAAGGAGATCGAGGCGGGCAAGGGCGAGCTCAACCCGGGCCAGCTCCTGGTCATGGATCCGCGCGGGGAGCCCATCACCCTGCCCGGCGAGGAGACGGTGTGCTGGGGAGACTGCGTGGGAGACGATCTGCGAGAATACGTGTGCAGCGGAACCGGGGAATGCGTCAAGGGCGAGGTGAGGAGCTGCGGGGCCTATGTGTGTAGCCATCACGAGTGCCCCGCGCTGTGTTCGAGCGATCGGGATTGCAGCGCCGGCTACGAGTGCACGGTCGACAGCCGCTGTGTGTTGCCGAAGAACTGCAGCCCTTATGAGACGGACTCTGCTGGCAACTGCGTGACGCCCTGCGCGTCTGATCGTGACTGCGTGTTCGGTTTCTATTGTAGCGAAGGCGGCGAGTGCTGGGCCGAGCAGGAGAAGCCGCTGGACCTGGATCTGGACTGCGACTGTTGCTGCGTCGGGAACAGCTCCGCGCGCAACGACGTGGCGCCCGGGGTTGGCCCAATGATGTTCGCGCTGCTGTGGTTCAGGCGCAGAAAAAAATCCTCAAGGAAATAATTCAGACGGCCTTGGCCAGCTCTCCGATGGCCTTCGCCAGGCTAGCCCCGCTGGCAGGGCCAGGTGCCGCAATGAAGCCGGCCAACGCCGCCGCAGCGCTGAGCACCCACGCGCCCATGAGCACGGAGTTGTCCAGACGCTCAACCCGGCCCAGGGCCCCTTCGAGCTCCCGGCTCGCGCTCTCGATAGCGTCCAGCTGACCCGAGAGGCGCTGAGCGAGCTCGTTGGAGAGCTGGATCAGCGCGCTCGTCGTCGCGCCGATGGCCGGCTGGTACACCGTGTCGTAGATCTTCTGTACGTCGCTCGTGGTGATCTCACCTCGGCTCTGGCGCGCAACCGCGTCGTCGAGCAGCTTTCCAGCGGCGTTTCGAATCAGCTTGGACACAGCGATCAGGCGTTCGGCGTCGGTCATTCACCCTCCTTGACTGCCGCGTAGGCTGCGGCTGCGGCCGCGGCTACGGCCTTGTAGGTGCTTGGGTCCTCGAGCTGGGACCGATGTTTGACCAGCGCCTGGTGAGCCTCGCAGAAGGCGCTGGTCGCTGTTGCCGCGCGGCGATAATCATCGCGCCAGCCGCGCAGCCTCGCTCCGGCGTCCACGAACGCCAAATTGGAGCCAACCTGTTCCGTGTGACGTTGTGGATGGTGAGCGATCACGTCGCGCTCGCTATCGATCACCTCGATCTGCACCGCGAAGTAGTCGTCCAGAACACCGCACGCTGCGTCGACGTGCGGCGCCGCCAGCTCGGTGATGCGCGCGAGCTCTGCCTTGCGCAACGTCTGGGAGATCAGGCCGGTCAACGCCGTCACAGCGCCTCCGAGCCGCTCGCGCTGGGTGGGATTGAAGGCTGCCCAGCCAGCGTCGGTTGCGCCGAGCAGTGCGCTGTCTACAGCGCCATCCAGCTCGGCTTCCGGGGTCGTGGCGAGTGCGCTGAGCCGCGAGCCGTAGGCAGCCAACACGCGGATCGCCCGTCGCCAGATCCGATCGCCTTGGCGCGCGCCTTGGCAGAGGTCGCCTTCTCCTGGCGAAGACAGGCCCAGCGCGGTTCGGTAGACGCACACATCTTCGGCGTGGGCGACGGCGTCCTCGTAGTGAGCGAGGCGCGCGCCGGTCTTGCCGGTAGCATCGGCGGACTGGATCACTCCACTGCCGCACGCCACTGTCGCGACGAAGCTTCCCGCCGCGCCCCAGCGCCTGATCTCACCCCCAAACCTGCGGAGGACGTGCACTGCCCCAGCCGCTCCCATGGACTGAGGCTATCAACAAACGCTCCTCGGCGTGGGGTGGATGCTTTGGCCACAATCGTCAAAACTTCTGCGGTCGTCGGCCGTAGAATGCGCCATGCGGGTGCCGGCTTGGGTAGTGGTCGCCCTCGGGTGCGCTGGATGTGCGACGCCTGAGCAGGCTTCGAACGCGGTCTCTTCCAATGCCCACGCTGCCGATCCGGCCAGGCCGAGTCTGCCGACTGAGCCCAGCGTTGAAGCCCCAGCGAGCGCCGTGCCTCGGCCGGTGGCAGAAGTGCCGAGCGTTCGCCTCGACGCAGAGCAGGAGCGCTACCTCGCGGCCTCCGGGGTGACTCGGGGAGACTACGTGCGCAGCGAGTTCTACACCTGGACGACCAAGGCTCAGCTCACCGAGCTTCGGGGCAAGCGTCGGCTGTTGCTCAAGGATCGCGCCGATGATGGCAGCCGAGCGTTCTTCGACCGGCGCCTGGAGCTGATGCGTGACTCGGCGGAGGTGCTCCCAGAGCAGCGCCTGGTGGCGCGGCGCTTGCTCAAGCAAGACCTCGGCCTGCGCCGCTTCGCGTGGGTGAATCCCTGGGGAACCGCTCGAGGTTGGGGGGAGAGTGACACCTACGGTCACGTGCTGGTCAAGGTGCGCCTTAAGCCTCAGGCGATCACGGCTCGGCTCGATGGCACCGGTTGGGAGTTTCGTGACCGAGAGGGGCGCGTCGTCCAGGTCGGGACGGCCCTCTCTGACGAAGTGGTCAAGCGGCTCGCCGTGGTATTTCACAACTGGGATCCGAAGCAGTCAGGAGACGGCATGCGTGAGATCGAGGCGCGGCCGGCGTTTCGTGAGTTCGTGCTCGTCAACGAGTCGATGATCGAGACCTGGGAGGTGGACACGCCGGAACTGCGGGATCGAGTAGAGCGCGACCGCAAGCTGCTCCAGGCGATCGCGCCCCAGGTGTCTCAACCCGCGCCCAGCTGGCACACCGAGCTGGCGACGCGCTGGAGTCACGTCGAGGCCGCGGCGGACCCCAGCGCGGACTTCGATCAACGCTACGCGGCGTGCCTGGCGTTCAGCTCTGCGGACTACGCCCCGGACCAAGCTGACGAGCTGGCGCGCGCGCTCTCGGAGACGGAGCGCAGCGGAGCGCTCGACGTGCGCGTCGCGGTGGCCTTCGGTGAGCCGGTGGTGCGGCCTCGACCAAAGCAGCCACGCCGCCCACCCGGCTGGCGCAAGCGCATCATGTGGTAGGCTGAGCCATGCCTGAGCGCATCTCTCGCGAGGCCGCGGTGGCGAGTATTAAATTACCGCCAGGAAAATGCCTGGCGTGCGAACTGATGACTGGGGGTGGTGAGCCGTTGGTCCTGTGGGAGGTGCCCAGGGTCGTCGCGTTGCTGCCGCGGCTGGGTGTGGCGTGGGGGCAGGTCTTGATCTTGCCGCGGCGTCACGTGGTGCGCTTCAGCGAGCTCGACCCGGAGACATGGCTCGAGATGAGCAGCCTCGCCCAGCGAGTCGCTCGCGCCCTCGAGCGTCGCTTCGAGCCAGCGCGCTGTTATGTCGCGTCCCTGGGCACCGCGCGCTCGGACGTTCCGATGTCGTGTCCCCACCTGCATATCCACGTCATCCCGGTGATGGATGCAGACGCGCGCCCGGCACAGGTTCTGACTTGGTCGGGTGGAGTGGTGCGCGGCGAGGCAGGAGAGCTGGAAACGCTCCGCGATCAGCTCCTGGCTCTGCTCGAGGGCCGCTGAAGCCAGCTCAGGCGGGGTGGAAGAACTTCTTGAGCGGCGGCGCCATGTTGCGAGGGATGTTCTCCTCCCAAGCGCCGCCGTTTATCGTGCGCCCGGTGGGCTTACCCTGCGGGTTCAGCTCGAAGAACGCCGGGATACCGCCGGCCGAGATGCCGGCCTTCATCAGCTGGTTACCCCAGGCATCACTATCCAGGCGGATTTGATAGGTGCCCTTGAATGCGTCCTGCATCATCGGATCACCCAGGCTGGCTTCGAGTTCTTTGCAGGGGCCGCACCACTCCGCGTGCACCTCCACGAAAGGCTTCTGACCTTTGGCTCGCGCCTTGGCTGCCTCCGCTGCCAGCAGCGCCTGGAGGTCACCGTCTTTGGGGGCGAGTGTCACGGCGGTGAAGGAGCCTTGGGTCGCGCTGCTCGCCGGCTTGGAGTCGGCGTCAGTCGCCTTGTCTTTGCACGCGGGGAGGGGAAGAACCAGCAGGAGGCTCAGCCAAGCGATACGCATTGCGCGAGTCTGGCACGCGGCCTGGAGGCTCTCAAGGCTCGGCCGGCTCAGCGCAGGCACTCTGCGTAGCCGATCCCCCAGCGCTCGAGGTGGTAGGTTGGGTTACCGGAGCCGTCCAGGGTGAAAACCTGGTCGCCTGCGAACCACATGCGGACGCGGTCAGTGTCCTCGAGCACCGCTACGGCGCGGATCTCCCGCTGGGTCCAGCTGAAGTCGGCGCGCTCGAAGATGCGATCCGGGTACTGACTGAAGCCCGTCTTGCCATCGGGCGAGACCGCGAGCTGCAGCGCCACCTGGAGCCAATCAGCGTCGTAGTTCGGGTCGTGCTCGTCGTTCACCACGTCGGTGAACAGCTGCACCTGGCCGTCGATGAGGGCCGGGAATGGGGTGGAGAAGCCGATCCATCCATCGCCGCGCGGATACAAAGTGCGGTCAGGCGCCAGGGCCACGCTAGGAGTGGAGAACGTAGTCCCATCGCTAGAGCTCACGACTCCGATGACTTCTTGCTGTCGTGTCCCGTTGGGATCTCCGCCGATGGCGGTGAAGTAGACCAAGAGCTCGTCACCTATGACCACCGCTCCGGGGTCAGCGACGACACTTCCGTTGAAATCATCCGCGTTCCCGCTGGGCACGACGAAGGTTTCGTCGGTGAGGGTGAATGACAAGCCGTCGTCACTGACGGCGTGAGCTACGCGATAACTCGTCGCGTCCGCTTGGTCGGGATAGGTCGTGACGAAGAGATGGTACTTGCCCTTGAACAGCACGACGCTGGGGGTCTCTACGCTTTCCATGTTGCCACTGGGCTCGAACACCGGAGTCATCGGGTCGAGGACCCAGGACTTGGCGTCTTGTGACGTGAGGCGGTAGATGCGTACGCGAATGTTGGCGAAGCCTGCCGACGCGGACGCGTACATCACGTAGCCGCCGTCCGCTCGCTTCAGCACGTGCGGATCGTTCCACGTTGAATCGGCGAAGAAGTCCCCGTACTTGATCACGGGATCGGGGGAGGGTGCCTTGAAGCAAGCCGGCACCAGTGCAGAGCTGCCCGCTGTCCCTCCGGTCGATGCGCCAGCGCTACCACCGCTCTCCGCTCCCGCGCCACCGCCCGAGCCAGCGCTCCCACCCACTGAGTTCCCTGCGGAACCTCCGTTGCCTGAGCTGTCCGAGTCCGTTCCGCAGGCGATGAGACCCAGCGCCAGCGTGGCGCTCAGCGCGAGCTCAAGGGTTGCCATACAACGCGACTCCGATCACGGCGCCGAGCATGCCCAGGACCATCACGATGAGCGCGACCCAAATGGCCCAGTGCAGCCCAGCCCTACCTGCGGGGCTGCCGAGTGGCGGCATCGGTGGCTGGAACGCTGGGGGTGGCTCTTGGGGCCAGGCGCCGGGGTGCTCAACGGGAGGGGGAGCGAGATCGGTCT
>JAUILJ010000594.1 GCA_030433055.1 Polyangia bacterium | reverse complement strand
CGGGCGCCATGAAATGCGGCGTCCCGCCAACGACACGGCTCGAAGGCGCCCCGGCCTTCGCTTCCACGACCTCGACCCAGGCCAGACCAAAGTCAGCCACCCGTACGCGCCCATCTTGGCCGACGAGCACGTTCTCCGGCTTGAAGTCTTGATGGATCACCCCTGCGGCGTGGGCCGCCGCCAGTCCCTCGGCCGCCTGCAGGAACAGCGCCAACAGCTCACGCCAGCGGGCCTGCGGATGCGTATCCATCCATTTCCTTAGGGTAACACCTGGCACGTACTCCATGCAGACGAACGTGTCGCCTTCGCTGCTGTCGAGGCCATACACCGCGACGACACACGGATGAGAGAGCCTCGCCAGGGCCCGAGCTTCGGAGCGCAGGCGGCGGCGCTGCTGCTCTTCTGCTTGGTGCCGCAACACCTTGACGGCCACGGTGCGCTCCAGGGCCGGGTCGAAGGCGCGGTACACGATACCCATCGCGCCCTCGCCGAGCTTCTCCTGGATCTCCAGCCGGCCAACCTGGATCCGAGTATCCCCGCGATCGCGAGCACCCAAGATGGCAGCGATCGCGACGCGCTTCTCGATGCGCGTCGGCGCAGCCGGGCGCAGCGCACGGAGCGCAGCGGCGGTGTCGCTCTCGGTCGCCTGCTCAGCCACGGCGGGAAGTTTCGCGCCCACGGGGCCTCGCACCAACAACAATGCGCGGATCAGTCAGCCGGGCCTTCGCCCAGCTGAAACATGCTGCGCAGGCTCTCGCGCTCCTGCTCGCTAGCAGGGATGCGGTTCATTTCCTCGCGTAACAGCTCGCGTGCCCGATGCAAGCGGCTCTTCACGGTTCCCGCAGGGATTTCCAGCGCCGCAGCCAACTCGGCGACCGAGAGCTCTTCCCAGTAGTAGAGCTCGATGGCCATCTGCAGGTCCAGCGGTAGCCGCTGGAGAGCCTCCACCAGCAGGCGCTGCTCGGCGCGCTGGATGACGATCGTGGAGAGCCCTGGAGCGAGGTCCATGATCGAGCTGGTGCCCACGTCTTCCACAGCACCCGCCTGGTCCCGCACCTTCGTGCGGATGAACTCGAACACGACGTTGCGTGCGATCCCGAACAAGAACGCCCGAAAGCTTGAATCACCGCGGAACTGAGCGCCGCGATCGAGGCAGACCAGGAACACCCGCTGCACCAGGTCGTCGCTGTGAGGGCCAGCCTTGGTACGCAGGAAGCGCGCCACCGAATCGTAGTGGCGCTCGATGAGCTCCTCACCCGCGGCGCGATCTCCGGCCATCCAGCTCGTGAACAGCTGCTTGTCGTCAGTCACCGGGCGCGAAGCTAGCACGGGTGCTGCCAGCGGCCTGCCTACGATCCACAACCTCGATGTCATCCCAAGCCTCGAAATCCAGAACCCGCCCAGCGGGCCATGACTCGTCCTCGAATAGGGTTGGGGGTGAGAGCGAGTCGCACCGCGGCGCCACCAAGGCTCGCGCTACGACTCACTCTCGACCCCCGGTCTCTCGAAGCGTCATCACTCCGCGAGATAAACCACGTCCATGCCCAGGGTCGTGGGCTCGAAGTGGGCGTTGTCGGTGGCGCCGTCGAAGTCGCTGCCGGTGGTGAACTGCAGCCGGAACTGGCAGCGGTCGCCGAGCGCGCTGCGCTTGCCGTAGTCGGCGGCCAGCGTGCGCACCACGTCGATGTTCTTCTGGATCAAGAGCGAGTTCTTCGTCAGCACCCCGAGGTTCCCGAGGGAGCCCGCGCTGAAGGCCGTAGCGTCGAGCGCGACGAAGTCCAGCTCGTGCACCTCGAGCGAGCCGTGCCCGACGTAGGGTGCGCCCGAGACCAGGTCTTGATTGACATGCAGCCCGGCCTTCTCGAACTCCAGAATTCCGTCCGGCAATTTTGCCATGTCGATGGTCAGAAAGCCGCGATACTCCTGGTTGGCGCTGCCGTCGCCCACGATGATGTCGTTGGTGGCCTTGTAGCCCGTGCCGCTCACCAGGCCAGTGAGCGACGCCACTCGGTCCAGGGTCTGGGACACGCGGCGCGCCGTGCTGAAGCCAAAGTGGGCGTCCGCCTCCAGGTTGTTGCCCGCCTTGTCGGTCGCGGTCGTGGTGATCGTGAAGCCGAACCCGAAGCGCTGGTCGACGTCAGGCCCAGCGACGTCCTTGTAGGGTAGCTTGCTGTTCGGCGTGATGGTGAGTTCGTCACCTGCGGCGTTCCACGCCATCGTGACCTCGGATGCGGGCAGCTCGACCGACTCGTATGCTTGCTCTGCCGCCGCCTGATCCATGGGTTCGCTGAAGGTCACGACGATCTTCGCATCTTCGAGCACTCCGAGCGCGGCGTCAGCGGGCAACGTGGTCACGATGCTGGGCGGCGTGACGTCTGCTTCCAGACCCCCGGTTCCACCGCTCGCGGCGCCCGCCGTACCACCATTCCCTGCGGATCCAGCGCTGCCGCCGCTTCCCGCACCGCCGCTTCCCGCGCCGCCGACGCCGCTTCCCGCGTCGCCGCCGCTGCCTCCGACGTCACTACCACCCATTCCACCGGTTGCGCCGCTGGCGCTGCTCCCAGCATCGCCTCCGCTCCCAGCGTCGCCAGCGCTGCCGCCGACGCCTGCCGTGGCTCCCTCACCCCCGCCCGTAGATCCTCCGTCGGAGCCTCCACAAGCGACTGCAAACAGACTCAAACCGACCAAGCCCACTGCTGACAATGCACGCAATTTCATGACGAACCTCTGCTTCGTAGTTGCTCGCACCCGTGGGGCGCGAAGTTGATGACGCTTCTCGGCCGACCGAGCGACGCTCGAGGGAGCGCGTTTCGTGGCCTCAAAGGGCAAGTGACGAAGGCGAGCAGTTGGTTCGCGAAAAAGTGAGCGCGCCCCACGATTTCTCGCGAGGCGCGCTCAGATCCAGCTGAATTGGGCTACGCACACGCTCTGCAGGCGCGTGAGAAGCGGACGCGGCCTAGCCGTTGAGGGAGCCCATCGCCGCCTCGGGGTAACGCAGCCCAGCGGCGACGTCCTTGGGGAAGGCCGCTTCGATGCGGGCGAGCTCCTCGGCGCTGAGCTCGACGTCTGCCGCGCCGGCGTTCTCGTCCAGGCGCTTGCTGCTGCGAGTGCCTGGAATGGTCACGACGCGCTTCGACTTCGCGAGCACCCAGCTCAGGGCCAGCTGAGCCGAGGTGATACGCCGCGCCTTGGCGAGCTCCTCCACCTTCTTGACCAGGTCCAGGTTCTTCTGGAAGTTCTCGCCCTGGAAGCGCGGGCTGTAGCGGCGAAAATCATCCGCTGCGAGGTCGTCGACGGACTTGATGGCGCCGGTGAGGAAGCCGCGCCCCAGGGGCGAATAGGCCACGAACGTCACGCCCAGCTCCTCACACGTCGCGAGCATGCCGTCCTCCGGCTCACGAGACCACAGCGAGTACTCGCTTTGCACCGCGGAAATGGGATGCACGGCGTACGCTCGGCGCAGCGTGTCCGTGGAGCACTCGGACAGGCCGAGGTGCTTGACCTTGCCTTCCTTGACCAGCTCGGCCATCGCGCCAACGGTGTCTTCGATGGGCGTCTCCGGATCCACGCGGTGCTGGTAGTACAGGTCGATGGTCTCGATGTTCAGGCGCTTGAGGCTCTTCTCACAAGCGCTCTTCAGGTACTCCGGCTTGCCGTTGATCCCCATGCGGGAGCCATCGTCCCCACGCACGATGGCAAACTTCGTCGCGATCACCGCCTGGTCGCGCTTGCCTTTCAGAGCCTTGCCGACCAGCTCTTCATTCTGGCCCACGCCGTACATGTCCGCGGTGTCGAAGAAGGTCACGCCACGCTCCAGCGCGTGATGAATCACCTCGATCGATTTTGCGTCCTCGGCTGGGCCGTAGAACTCACTCATCCCCATGCAGCCCAGGCCGACTACGGCCAAATCGATCTCGCTCGTGCCCAGTTTACGGTACTTCATCCTCGTCCTCCTCGGTGTTGGAGGAGACACCTACACCTCGCGCAGCGCAACGCCCAGCTCTGCTCCTGCCGAGGTTTTGCTCAATCCTGCGATTGTGCCCCGCACCTGGCGGGTTCACTGGTCGCCAGAATCGATCAGCGCCGTCGGTCCGGCGTCGAAGGCGCGGGCGTAGCGCGCCGGTGCCAGGCCGAACTGGCGCTTGAAATCCCGAGTGAACTGGGCAGGGCTCGCGTAGCCCACCTCGGCCGCGATGCTCCCCGCGGTCGAACCGTTGCTCAGGAGCAGCTCGCGAGCCCGCTCCAGGCGCAAGTGCTTCTGAAAGCGCATGGGAGAGACGCTGGCGATCTCCTTGAAGCGATGAGCAAAGTGCGAGGGGCTCATCGCCACCTGCTTGGCGATGGCCTCCACCGTGAGCCGCTCGAAGACGTTCGCTTCGATGAAATTCATTGCCTCACGGATCCTATCACGCTCGGGTTCGCGCACCGCCTGGCGCAGCACGGCCGCGGCGTCGGTCTCCAGCAGCCTGAACACGATCTCGCGCTGGATCAGCGGCGCCAGCACCTGGCGCTCCAGCGGGCGGTCCAGGGTGTGAAGCAACCGACACAGAGCGTCGACCAGGGGGCCTTCCAGAGGCGATACGAAGGCGCGCGCGTCAGGCAGGCTCTCCCTCACCCCCCCATGCTCGCTCACTTCGAGCAGCGTCCGCAACAGCACCTCTGGCGGGAGCTGCATGCCCAGGGACAAGTAAGGTTCCTCGGGCGTGGCCTCGACCGGCGCGGCGCAGTACTCCGTTTCCCCGCGGAGAACAAGGTAGCTCATGCGGTCGTAGACCAGATCTTCACCAGACACCTGCACGTGTTTCGCGCCCGAGACGGCGACCGCGAGATACATCGCACCGGTTCGATTGATCTTCGGGGGATAGGGTGAGGAGAAGCGAAAGAACCACAGGCCGGGCAGTACGGACGCCGTTCGACCTTCCTGAGAGGCGCGACGCGCAATCAAACGCTTCAGCTCCTCGACGCCCCCTGACTTACCCCGCGCGGCCATGCCATGAGCCATAGCACGGCGGGCCAGCGCTTCAGCGCCGCCGTCTGCTGAACAGCAGCGCGAGCGCCAGCAAGCCCGCCCACGGAGCAACTGAAGTGCGCTGGCCTGCGACGCGGCATCCACAGCCGCTGGAGTCGCCAGAGCCCCCGGGCGGCTCTGCGTCGCCGCCGGTCCCGGCGCCTCCCGACGCGGCGCCGGCGCTCCCACCCGCCGAAGTTCCCCCGCCAGCGCCTGCTGCGCCAGCCTGTCCTCCAGCGCCGGGCTCTGGTGGATCCAGCGCCGGAGGCAGGCCGCAATCCGCGGCGCCGAGCGTTTCCGGAGTGATACGTCGTGCGAACGCGCGCTCGTGCTTGGCTTCGTCGATGCCCTGACTGAACACCGCGAGGGTGTCGCCACCGCACTCCGAACTCAGGCGCAACGTGCGATCCACGTTACCCGGGTTGGGCGCGGGGAAGGCTCCCTGCTCACTCGACACGTCGCCCGCTGGACTCACGTACGTCACATTGATCTGGTCATCGGAACCGTAAGCCACCACG
>JAUILJ010000593.1 GCA_030433055.1 Polyangia bacterium | reverse complement strand
GCCAGCAGCTCTTCAGCATCGAGATCGACCGCCCCAGGCAGCCGAGCAACGCCGAAGAGCTGCTGGCTCAGGTAAAGCTCGACAAGGCGTTCTCCAGCCGTCCCCTGGAAGACCTGCTGCCCACCGCTGGTCACTTCGTCGCGTTCAAGCGCAGCGCGAGTAACTAGGCGATCTGCGGTCGTATGGTCCATCGCCGAGCCTGAGTGCCGGGCTTGGGGGTGAGAACATATATTGCCGCCGGGAAACACTTCATGTCACTACGCCAGCGTTACGTCGACTTCATGAACTGGTTCTCCATGACCAAGCCGGGCAGCGCGTTCGCGCGCACGGTGGTCGCGCGCCTGGATCCGCTGCTCTACAAGCTGAGCGGTGGGCGGCTGACCAGCGTTGGGCCGCCGGTGATCCCGATGATCGTTCTCACGACCATGGGGCGCAGGTCGGGCAAGCCGCGGAGCGTCCAGCTGGGGTTCATCCGCGATCCCGAGGCGGAGTCTCCCAAGGCTGCCGATCTCTACACCGTCGCGAGCAACTTCGGTCAGCAACATCACCCCGCGTGGTCTTACAACCTGCAGGCGAATCCCCAGTGTGAGGTGAACCTGAACGGCGAGGTCTTCCACGCGAAGGCCGAGCGCCTGAGCGATGAGGAGAAGGCCCGCGTCTGGCCCAAGCTGGTGGAAGCCGTTCCTCAGTACGCCGTGTATGTGACCCGGACCAGCCGGGACATCGGGGTGTGGCGGCTGCGGCGCACCTAAGCTTTTGGGGCGCACCGAAGCTTTTGGGGCGCACCTAAGCCTTTGGAGCGCACCTAAGCCTTTGGAGCGCACCAGGGCTGCTTTTGACTCAGGGGTCGAGCAGGTCTCGTGCGTCTTGCTGCATGCTGCTCACGCTGGGGATCCAGCAGTTGTCCAGCGTGTCCAGGTTCGTGATGCCCTGGTAGGGCAGGAAGCCGAGCTCTTCGAGGCAGCGCTTGCCATAGATGGAGTCGGCGCTGGCAGCGGAGATGTACGCCGTCTGGAACAGATCAGTCGTGATGAGCGACGGCTGATCAGCGGGCACTCCGTAGCGAAACATCAGCCGCGCGACGTTGCGCAGGTTGGTCGTGGTGTGACGAGCGTGGGGATCGACGATCAGCACCTCCTCGGGCAGTGAGTATTGGTCCATCAGGTAGTGCTTCATCTCGATGGCCTCCGAGTACGGTGTGCGGTCGGGGTGCACGTGGCCTCCGCTCAGCGCGATGAGCGGCGCCAAGCCCGCTGCGTAGCGCTGAGCGGCTTGGTCAGCGCGCACGGCGCCCCTGGGATCCAACGGGTGCTCGAGATCCGTGGGCCCTTGGCCCGGCACGACGATCAGGCTGAACGGGTACCTGGCGAAGTCGATCTTGGGGATGTTCGCGATCACTGCTCGATTCTCGCCATCCGCGAGCGGCTCGTAGAGAGTCGGTTCGGGGCGGTCGTTTGCTTCGAGTAGCTTGGGCACCAGGCGCAGCAAAGGAGCGTAGAAGGGCAGCGCGTCAGCGCCTGTTGCCGCGCCAGTCAGTAGCTGCTCGAGTGTTGCCGCAGGGAGACTGGTTGCGTAGTCATCCCAGGCTCGGTTCAAGCTCGCGACTTCCTTCTCCCAGGCGCCTACCAGCAGGTCCGCGTCGCTGCCTGTCGCTTGCAGGATGGAGGTGCCGCTCGGTCGCAGGTCGCTGCTCACGAGTGCGGTGATGCTCGGATCGGTGATCAGGGCCCGGAGCGCCGTGCTCACGATCGCGATGTCTGCATCGGACCACTTGAAAGCGTCGCCCCAGCAGGTTGCGTCACTGCAGCTCTGGAGGCTATTGGTCATGGCGCTGGCACGCCGAGCCGTGAGCGTGCTGAGTGAGCCGTCGTTCTCGAGCGCGCTGACGCGGGCGGCGTCGGCTCCGATAGCGGTGAAGAGGTAGAAGGCCTTGTCTTGCAGCAGTGAGCTGGACCGCTTCAGGCTCTGGGGCGCAATGAAACCGTGCGGATCCTCTGCGGCGAAGGCCGGGCATTTCGTCGCATCGATGCCGCTGAGATCTGGGGCGTCGCTGTCTGCGTCGGCAGCCGCGTCGCTCCCGGCGTCGCTGGCGCCGCCCGTGCCCGCGCTCCCTGCCGAGCCCGCCGAACCGCCGCTGCGTCCCCCGTCGGAGTCGCTGCTGCACGCGCTCCAGGTCGCGAGGAGCACCAGGCAGGCGGTGAGGGGGAGCGCCTTCATGAGCCGGATCCTGCCGGAAGCGGCCCTGAAAAGATACCGCACCGACGAACCTGACCGATCTCCGGAACCTGCGCCGCTGCCTCGTGTCTCAGGGCCCTGCGATGAGCTGCGAAACGAAACGACAGGACGCTGCTCACGCTGCTGGGAGTTGGGTGCAGCAGCATGCGGACTCCGGCGTAGCGGCGCGTGGCGGCTCGAGCGCCGTGAGGCTCGAGATCTTCTGGGCGCTGATCGCGGCGACGTTGACTGGCTGTGGAAGTGGACCGGTGCCGGTGCAGGCGTCTGCGCTGGTGGAGGCGCCGCAGGGGGCGGCCACTTCAACGGGTGAGCCCGTCGCCCTGGCGCCGCGCGGACTGGGCAAGGAGGCGATGTGCTTCAACGCGAGGTACTCGCAGTCGGCCCTGGAGGGCGAAGACAGTGAGTTGCTCCGGGCCGAGTGCGAGGCGCTCGGGTGCTGTCGTCACCTCGACCTGCTCGAGGGTACTCCGATCACCTACGATGGCCTGCTGCAAGCGGTGATGCAGAGCGCGAGCTTGGGCAAGTCGGTCGTCGATGGGAGCGCTGAGATCGTGTTTCCTGGTACCCGCGTGGCACCCAGCAGCACCCTGGAGAGCTCGCGCATCGTTCCGTGTGGGACGCGCGCCGAGTGCGGGCCGTCCGTCGAGTTCTGGCTACGACGCATGGGCGCGTTTCTCGACGGAGAGCATGTGGCTGACGCCCGCGAGCGCCTCCGATGTCAGCTGAAGGACGACCACGAGTGCGCCGAGGGGGCGCTGGCGTCTCCGGGCCCCTTCGGGGCCTGGTATGAGTGCGTTGACCGGGCGCGGCCGCTCACATGGCGCGTGCCGAGCTTCTGGCATGCTCGAAGTGTGCCGCGGGTCCCTGCGCTACCCAGGCAAGGGTACGTGCTGGCGTATCGGGTGATTCCCCCACATGGGTTCGCCAGCGCGGCCATCGGAACCGGGCGCGTGTTGGTCGTGCAGTCTAAAGCTGTGTGGAAATTGGAAATTCCTTGTGGCGCTCTCGCCGAGGGCGTCTGGGTCAGCCGAGTGGTGCCATCGCTGACGCCCGAGCGAGCGTCGCGCAAAGTGAGAGTGCCTGCCGATCTACCTGCCAGCGTATCGGGTCCCCATGCGCGTCGCGGGACGATGTACCCCAAGGATCCGTCGAGGGCTGACTTCTTCTGGCTAGCGACGAGTGAGGAAGGCCGCGCGCGCTGGGGACCCAGGGAAACGGACTGTGACCACGCCAGTGACTACCGAGCGCTGATGCTCGAGGAGTTGTTCACGTCTCACCACGCCGCTCTGCACCAAGTCGGCAGCGTCGGTCCGGAGTATGGCCTGGCTGCCCGTCGCTGCGCGGTCGGCAAGATCGATAGCGACGCCTGTGACGACTTCGAGCGCCTGATGAAGCCCCTGTGGGGCAAGCAGCGCTGCCCCGCCTTGCCTTGAAGCGTGGCGGTCTGCGGGCGCATGAGCGCCTGGCTTGGGCAGGTCGCGCAGCCTGAGTTGACACTCCAGTTTTGATAGAAGTAAGAAGCGCCACTTCTAACTTTGGATCGGGCCCTGCCCGACCGGTCTGGCGTGTGTCGCGACGAAATTCAGCCCATCAATCTGTTCATTCGCTGGGGAGTGAGCCGAGCGGTCGGCTTGGTCGTCGCCCTGATGTCCTCCGGATGCGGGGCCGAAGACAGCTGCCCGGAGCTGGACGTTGCCTGCGGGGTGGACCCGCCGGGCTATCAGGACGTGGCGCCCATCCTCGAGCGGCGCTGTGTCCCTTGTCACGGAGCCGAGTCAAGTACCTCGAGGAAACGACTGGACGAGTACTCGCGGGTGCTCGGGTATGCGCCTGCGATGCAGGAGCAGCTCTCGAGTTGTGGAATGCCGAAGGACGGTTCACTACCGGCTCGGGAACGAGCCTTGCTGCTCGAGTGGCTCGCATGTGGGGCGTCGAAGTGACGCTTCGGCGAGCTGAAGGAGGATGCTCATGAGTCACTTGTACAGGCGTCTAGGCGCCGTTGGACTGTGGTTGCTCACGGCGAGCAGCGGATGCACCGGCGAGGACGCTGAGAGCCCTCAACCTGGGCAGGCACCAGACTGTGAGGCACCATTCGCAACGGTTGTCGAGGGAGCCGCCAACCCGCCCCTCGAGGATCCGAGTGAAGCCGTCGCTGCTGCGTTCGAGCTGAGCATCGACACTCAGAGCTCCGCCTTCGAGACGCCTCAGCGGGAACCCCTCGCAGCTCCCCTCGAGGTGGAGGGGGTGGAGGGACCGCTGAGGGTCGTTGGTGGAGTGAAGCGCTTCGCGCTGCACCCCGAGCGCCTGCTGGTGGAACTCTATTTGTTGAACGACGACGTTCAAGGCCTGCGTGACCTCGAGGCCCGCTTGGAGCTGCAGAACGGCGGGGAGGCGCTGAGAGATCTGTCTGTCGATCCACTCGCCGCTCCCATGACTGCACCGCGGATCCTCCTCGGAGGGATCGCCCCAGAGGGTATGACGCGGCTACGCTTCGGAGTGGACACCGCGCCGGGTGCGGCCGAGGTGAAAATCCGAGTCGAATTGTCTGGATCGACCACGGCGCGCGTCGCAGCAAGCTCCGCGCCCATCGTCAGTGTGCCGCAGGCTGGCGAGGTCTGGGCGGTGCAGCCAGACGCTGGGGTACTGGTCGGGATCGACACACAAACCGACCAGCGGATCGCATCGCTCGAGATCGGCGGTGAACCGAGCAGTGTCGCCACGACACCGGATGGTGAGCTCTTGGTCGTGACGTGCTCCCGCTGCAACCAGCTCGCGGTCGTCGACCGAGACCAGCGCAAGGTCGTGCAGCGGTTTGGCGAAGCGGAAGGGATCGGGCGGGAACCGGACCATGTTCTGATCAGCCCCGATGGCGCCCGAGCCTACGTGAGCGCCCGAGTCGGCGATCGGGTCGATGTACTCGAGCGCGTGGGTGACCGTTTCCGCATGGTGCGGAGTGTTGCGGTGGGTCGGCGCCCCACCGGCCTGTCGATCACTCCAGATTCTCGCCACCTGTTCGTGGCTCACTTCCTGCCTCGTGGGCCACTCGAAGACAACGAAGCCTGGCTCAGCACCATCGACACCGAAGCCTTGCTTGTGAGTGGGGAGCCTTCGATTCGAGACGATGGTAATCCCGAGGCGGCGGGGTGCTTGTCCCAGGTCGCCGCGTTCGCCGGGGAGCCAGCAGAGAAGCTGGGCTTCGAGGCGGTGCCTAGCCAGCTCGCCGGCGTGTTTCTCAACCCAGGTGGCTGGATGGCTTGGGTCCCCGGACTGCGTATCGCCGGCTTCCCGATCTTCGAGGGAGACCCTTCTCCGCTGGGG
>JAUILJ010000592.1 GCA_030433055.1 Polyangia bacterium | reverse complement strand
GTGAGGTACTCGCGAGTGCCTGGAGTATGCGGGATTCCGGTCATCCTGGCTCCTACGGGGAGCTCGAAGCGCTCGATTTCCAGGCCCACGATTGGATCCGGAAGCAGCTTCTGCACGCGCACCTTGCCCCGCGTCCGGCTCGGCAGCGTTCCCGCGGGGTACAGCTTGGCGCTGGAGCGAGGGGCGAGGATCAGCTCCTCGATGCTGACGCCGAGGGCGGAGGCGATCTTCACGAGCACCCCCAGGGTCGGGTTCGCGCCGCCGGTCTCCAGGTTGGCGACTGTGGGACGGGGCACCCCCGAGAGCCGCGCGAGCTGCTGCTGGGTGAGCTTTCGTAGCTCCCGCAGCGCGCGGATGTTGTTCGCTAGGTTGGTCGCGGCCCGCTCCGCCGCAGCCTGGTCCACCTGGGGGGAGCCCGCTGGCTGCCCCTCGGCCCCATTCGAGATCGCCATCGGCCAAGCTACTATCAGTCTGTCAACGCAATAGCAACGCTGACGACAGGTCGTCAGGCGCGCTCCATGCTGAGGCCAAGAGGAGAAAGCAAATGCCGCATGGAGATCCGCTCAACTGGGGCGTCAGTTCAGTATTGATCACAGGAGCCAGCCGTGGTTTGGGCCGCGCGCTGGCCCTCGACTTGAGCCGACGAGGCGTCAACGTGGCGCTCCTGGCGCGAGGAGCCGAAGCTCTCGAGCAGACGGTGCTCGAGGCCCGCAGCCTCGCCAAACACAGCGGCGCCCGAGCCGAGCCCATCGTGGCGGACGTCGCTGATGTCGCTGGCGCGACGCGTGTCGTGGGCCTGGCGCAGGCGCTGGTCGGGCCGCTCGACGGCATCGTCCACAACGCTTCAGACCTCGGGGAAACACCCCTCGGGCAGCTCTTGGACGGAAGCGCGGAACGTTTCGAGCAAGTGTTCCGCACCAACGTCTTCGGCCCCTTGGCGCTCACCCGGGCCCTGGCAGGCAACCTGCTGCTCCGCGGGCACGGCGTCGTGCTGGGGATCAGCTCCGACGCAGCCGTGGAGCACTACCCGACCTGGGGCCCCTACGCGGCGTCCAAGGCCGCCTTCGATCACGTGCTCGGTACCCTCGCCGCAGAGCTGGGGGATACGTTGAGAGTGCTCAGCGTCGACCCCGGTGAGATGAACACGGAGATGCATCGCGCGGCGATCCCCGACGCCGATCCCGTGAGCCTGACGGCACCGGAGCGCGTGGCCGAGCAGATCGCGAACGTGCTCGGCGCCCCCTACCGGGTGCCGAACGGCGCACGGCTCTCGGGTGCAGCGCTGGAGGCGGCATGAACGCGTCGTTGCGAGAGCACAGGCCACCGCTACCGGAGCTCGGCACTCAGCAGGACCCGCGCCCCAACGGCGTAGGACGGGTCGTTCTCGTAGAGGAGCGCTCACCTCCTCGCCTCGTGCACCCACTGGACATCGCGCAAATTTTCCCCAAGGAAACACTCTGGATCTTGAATGACGCGGCGGTGCTACCGGCGTCGTTCTGGGTGCAACCCGAAGGCAGCGAGGAGATCTTCGAGCTGCGTGTGGCCAGCCTGAACGACGAGAGTGGTCGCTTCGTCGCGCTTGGATTTGGGGGTGGGGACTTCCAGGTGCAAACCGAGCTACGGGGACCGGTGCCTACCTTGCAGCGAGGCACGCGGCTGAGCGTGTTGCCAGCGGCTCGGCGAGCCGTAGCTTTCCCACCACCCGAGACCGAAGCCTACCTGCGCCTCGTGCGCCAGGATGGGCGGCTATTCGAGCTCAGCTGCCCCGACGGCTACGCGGCGCTGCTCGCGCTGCTCTACCAGCGCGGGGCACCAATCCAGTACGCCTACACCAAGCGCCCACATCGGCTCTCGGAAGTACAAAACAGCTACGTGGGTCGGCCCTGGGCGATCGAACCAGCCAGCGCCGGGCGGCACCTGAACGCTGGGATCCTGTGCGCACTGCGCGGTGCCGGCCAGCGCCTGGCGTGGCTGACTCACGCCGCCGGGATCTCATCCACCGGTGATCCGACGCTCGACCTGCGATTGCCGCTGCCCGAGCGCTACGACATCCCTGAGGCAACCGCCCAGCGCATCGCCGAGGCGCGTGGCCGAGGCAACCTGGTCGTCGCCGTGGGCAGCAGCACGACCCGCGCGATCGAGAGCGCCACGAGCCCGGACGGGAGGGTGACACCCGGCCAGGGCATTGCGCAGCTCAGGCTCGACGCTGCCTACGAGCCCCGGGTCGTCGACGTGCTGCTCACCGGGATCCACGAAGCGGGCAGCAGCCACCGAGAGCTCACCCGCGCGTTCGCGTCGGATCGGGCGCTGGACGAAGCCTGGCGGCTGGCCGCAGCGGAGCGACTGAAGCTGCATGAATTCGGGGACGCGATGCTGATCCGCCGACGCGCCAGCTAGGCTACAGAAGACTCTCAGCAACTCGCTCGGCCGCTGGCCGACAGCGCAGGCAATGTCCCCGCTTCGTGCATTCGTTGCCTGCGCGGCGCTGTGCGCCTTCGTGTCAGGCTGTCGCAGCTCCTGGGAGCTCGGCCGCGACCACTACAAGGACGCTCGCTACCCCGACGCACTGGCCGAGCTCGCGGACGCCGAGGCAGAGTATCCGGAGCTCTGTCGGGAGGAGCGCGCACACTACGCGCTGTATCGCGGCCTCAGCTACCTGGCGGTGGGCGACGCCGTGCGCGCCGATGGCTGGCTGTCCATCGCAAAGCGCGAACTGGACACCCACCCGGAGACCTTCGACCCAGAGGAGCGCGGCCGATTAATTACCGCATGGCAAAGCATGGGACGCATGCCCGGAGTCGGGGCATACGGCCAGAGCTGGTTCGCCGGTTCCCCCACCGGTCCCTGAGCAACCGCTGGGACGTCGCCGCAGCCATCGTCGAGCACGGCGGAGCTTGTTGGCTCCTGACGGCGCGAGCCTCGGCACGCTGGCTACGCCGCGCGGCGCGCGTACGCACGGCGTACCCAGACCTCTGCGCCGCGCATCAGCCATGGGTCCAAAACAAGCCCGCGAGCGTGGATGCGCAGGACAGCTTCCGTGAGTTTCAGCGCGTGATCGTCCCCGCTCTGGAGCGCCTGAGCCAGCAATTCATCCGGCGTGAGGCGCCCCTGGGCGGGGCACTGGCTCGACCCCGCGGAGGCGCTCGCTGCGTGCACCGCGCCCAGGCCGAGCACCAGCTGGCGCGCCAGTTGATCGTGCAGGCTCGGCTCGATCCAGCGCGCGAACCAGACGAGGCTGCTGGTCACGGTGACCCCGTGCAGGTGTGCATTGCTTCCTTGAGGATCCAGCGCCAGGCGCTGGGCGGACCAGGCGGCGATCTGATGCAGGCCACGCTCGGACCCCGTGACGGGACCCAGGCGCCGCACGTGATCGAGCCAGGGCCCGTGGTCGCCGAGCGGCTGGACCAGCTCATGTAGAAGACCGTCGATGCGTTCAGCGTCGGGCAGCAACGGAGCAGCGTCGAGCCACTCCACCACCGACATCCGTTCCTCGGCCAGCGCCGTAGGGCACTCCAGTCCCGGCGTCAGCAGATACCCCGACGCCCAGCTGCCCAGGCCGTGCGCAAGCTCCGTCAGGCGGGCACGGGTCACGCCACGGCCTAGCGCCCTCAGCGCATGCGCCGAGCGCAGCACGCCGTGCAGCGACGCAGCGAGCGCGCCAGGTATCAACACCGGCAACGCCACCCGCAGGGTCCGCTCCACCCCATGCTCGTCGAGCTACGCCTGGAAGGTCGCGATCCAATCCGCTGTGCGCTCCACGTCCCCGAGCGCCGCCATGCGCTCACGTAACCCGAGAGCATTCCCCTGCGGCAATGGCACGAGATCCAGGATCTCCCGCGCTAACCAGCGGTCCAGCTGGGCTTCGGCCCCAAGCTCCCACAAGGCGTCGAGCACCATGGGCGCGTGGTTGGCGAGGTTCGAACCGAACTTCGGGTAGAGCGGGGCGTAGCGGTGGAGCTGGCTCAGCAAGGCGTCATAGCGGTCCGGATGCATCAGGTTCCTCCTGCCGGACCAAGAGCGGCCGGGCAGCAGCAGCAGAGCACGCGGGCGCCGCGGCGGCCCCCGCGATGCTAATCCGTTGACATGGCGCTATTGGAGAAACCGGGGCGAGCAAGCGCGTCTCACCCCCAACCCCCGAGGATCTTGCGCCGGGCTCGGAGGCGGTCCACTCGCCTGCGGCGTCAACCGGCGCTGATGGCGTCGGGAACGCGGCGCAGGGCGCTGTGGACGGCGCCGTGGAGCGCGGAGAGCTCGATTTCACGCGCGGGTACATGGGAGTCCACCGCCGTCGCCTTGCCGCGCAAGATGGCGTGCAGCGTGCCGCCCTTGGCCTTGCGCAGGACCGCGGAGATGACCGCGGTGCTCTCGGCCTCACCGCGCTTGGGATCCCGGCCCTCACGCTGCTTGGTGAACAACTGGGTGAGGTTGACGCTGAGCACGTATCGCTCTGGCGCCTTGGGTAGCTCGATGCGCGCGAGCTCGGCCTTGAGGGCCTTCTTGAGCTCTCGCTGGAGCCAACGCTCATCCCGCCTCACCTTGCTGTCGACCTCACCGAGCGCGACGACCCGCGTCGCCGCGCCGGCGCTGGTCGCGTAGCCCACGCCGGTCAAGGCGCTGAGGATCGCGGCGCCCGTCTGCAGCCAGCGGCGCCGCGACACCGGTTCGGCCTCGAGGCCGCCGGCTGCTTTGTTTTCGTGCGGTAACAGTTCTACGGTGAGCGGGATGGACAAGCGGGACCTCCAGTGGGACCGCGCACGGCGGCCCCTGAGCCTTCGCGCCACCTGGCCCGCGCGAAGCAGGCGGATGGGGCGCGTGGATGTTGGCTATCGGAAGGCACCCGCGATGGACAACTTTCGTCCCGTTCGCTGGCCGTTTCTGGTGGTTACCGCACCTACATTCGCAAATGTTTATGCAAGCGCTCCCTGAAGCTCAGTTGAAGCCCGCGCGGATGTAGTCATTGACCGCTCCCGCCTGCAGATCGGTGCGCCAGCTGAGCCGGCTCTGCTTGCGCGCGGCATCGAGGAAGCCCTCGATCGTGGCCGGTAGGCCGACGGTTCCGGAGTAGCTGCCCACGGTGCGGTCCGGGTCGCTGAAGCTACCGCTCCAGGCCGTCGCGCTGGACTCCCCCGAAGCAGCCTTCCAGCCTGCGAGATCTTGGTCCACCTTGTCGACGCAGAAGCGCTGGCCGCTGCCAGAGCTGTACTCGTTGTCCGCGTAGCTGACCGCCGAGAACGAACCCTGGTGGCTGATCAGACACGAGCCGTTGCTCGGATCGATGATGCGGTTCTTCGTCACTTGGACGTTCGACCAGCCGCTCTGAGGCTTGAGGATGATGCCGTTACCCTTGAGGTCGTAGAACACGTTGTCGTTGATGGTGATGTCACTCGCGGAGCCGCTGCCGATGCTGATGCCGTAGCCGTTGTTGTGCCACGGCTGGTGGAGGAAGTAGTTGCCTTCGATGGTGGCGGTCGCGTTGTCCGCGACGTCGAGCAACCAAGCGAACGGGCGATTCGTCGGCTGGCTCAGCCCGATCTGGGTGAAGACGTTGTTCTTGATCGAAACG
>JAUILJ010000591.1 GCA_030433055.1 Polyangia bacterium | reverse complement strand
CCCGAGAATGCTGCAAGAGTTCGAGACCGCCTCGAGTCGGCCGAAGCGCGGGCGATCTCGATCCTGTCGGCGCATGAGGCCCTATTGAAAAATATGGGGAATGCATTGTTCAAGGCCAGGATGCTGGAAGGCGAAGCGCTTGAATACTGGATGCGAAAAATCGAAGCCGCCAACGACGGCGGTGGCCCGGACAACATCACCTGCGTGCTTGCCCGCTGGATCCCCTGAGCCAACCGCAGCCTGCCTCGAGCCAGCCGGAGCGCCCTGATCGTGGTCCGGTCGTCTAATTCCGCACGGCAACTGCTAGCTATGAGCAGGCTTCGGCGGGGGTGAGGGGAGCACCTGGACTGGTGCGGGCTGCATGTCTACCTTCACTGCTTCCCCCGAGAGCGGGCCGAGCACCGCATAGACCACCAGCAAGACCACGAGCATCAAGGCGCTGGTAACCAGATAGGTGGCGATGGGGGCCTCCTGCGAGGTACTCCACCCGTCACGGTAGAACTTGCCGCCGCTGCGTTCCCGCAGCTTCTTCTGGACCCCGGCAAGCACGTCTGGCGGATCGTCTTCCTGCTTCTCCGCGAGCGCTCCCCGGATCAGGGAGCGCAGCTCGTTCTCCTCGTCTTCGCTGAGTTCTGGCAGCGAGAGACCCTCCCCCTCGAGCTCCTGCATCGCGTCTGCCAGATCTTGATCCATGGGCTCATCCTTGGGCTGCTCAGAGTCGCTCATCGGATCTTCTCTCCCATGCGCGCCTCGACCTTCGCCTTCAGCATCGCGCGGGCGCGATGGATGCGGCTCTTCACGGTCCCCGCAGGGAGCCCGGTGATTTCCGCGATCTCATCGTAGGTCAGATCCTCGACGTCTCTCAGTACCAGTACCTCGCGGAACTCTGCCTCGATCTCTGCGATGCACACCTTGACTATGACCTCCATTTGGAAGCCTTCCACCATGTGGTCAGGTCGGGCGATGTCGCCAAACGTTACGCCCTTGGCGTTGCTCAACGGAGCTCGCTCTGCCATGGGCTCGAGCTCGGCCTGGCGATCGCTGTGGCGGCGCGCCATGTACTTCACCCGGTTCTTACACAGGTTCACCGCGATGCGATAAATCCAGGTGCTCAGCTTGGAGTCGCCCCGAAACTGTCCGATGGCCTTGAAGACCTGGACGAAGACTTCCTGCGTCATGTCCTCGGCCTCGTCGCGGCGACCAAGCATACGGAAGACCAACGCGAACACGCGGTTCTTATAGAGCTCAACGAGCTCGTTGAACGCTCGCTCGTCGTGCGCCCGCAGGCGCTCGATGAACTTACGCTCGCTGGCTTCGTCCGATTCGGGCACGCTCCACCAAGCCTCGAGTAAACCGTATAGCGGAACTTGGTCGGCGTCGGGCACACTCGGTGCTTCCCCTTCACTTGGGGACGACTTGGTGCGCACGCTGCCAGCCACCCGCAGCCGACAGCGGCATGCCCCATGGGGTTCCCATGGACTGCCTGAGCGACGTGAATCTTGGCAGAAAAGTGGAAAACCGTGGAACTCGCGAGCCGTGGGGCTGTCTCGTGTGACCCGCCCGTGCTGTTCGAGCTGGAGGCGAGGCGCGCCGCTCGATGGGGCGCCTGTGGCCAGAAAGGCTAGCTCCAAGCCCTTGGATCCTCGGGGTTTGACCCCAACCCAGGCCCAGGAAAATCCGGCTTTCTCCCCTTGAAGGAGGCGCTCAGCTGACTAAGCTCCCGGCTCCTTCGCCAAAAGCGGAGGCACTCTGGCGTCGTCTAAAGGCAGGACAAGGGACTTTGAATCCCTGAATCTAGGTTCGAGTCCTAGCGCCAGAACTGTTCGGACGCCTTCGGCGTCCTCCCGTATGCTGCGGACTCTCTGACCGGCGCGAGCGCGAGGAAGGCTCGCGCATTTGAGTAGAGATACCTCCCCTGGTTGGGGGATTGGTCCGCACGGCTTTCCAGCGAACGCTCTGTGGTCATGAAGAACATTGCGTTGGGCGTGCTCGCCTTGGCCGTTGGCTTGGCGGGATGTAGCGACGACCAGAGCACGAGCAACGCTAGCGGCGCCGGAGGAGCCGCTGGGTCGAGCGGCACCAACAGCGGCGGCACGTCAGGCTCGACGAGCGGCGGCTCAGCGGGCGATGGCGGCAGCTCGGGCAACGCCGGCAGTGCGGGCAGCTCAGGTAGCGGAGCCACCGCCGGAGCCGCGGGCTCGAGCGCGGGCGGTTCCGCGGGGACAGGCGGAGGTGCCGCTGGTGCGAGCGCCGGCGGTTCCGCGGGGACAAGCGGGGGTGCCGCGGGTTCGAGCGCGGGCGGCAGCACAGGCGGCTCAGCAGGGGCGACGGGAGGCTCAGCGGGAACCACGGGAGGCTCAGCAGGAACTGGAATCGGTGGGAGCAGCGGCGGAACGGGCGGGAGCAGCGGCGGAACGGGCGGGAGCGGCGGTGGAACTGGTGGCACGGGTGGTTCCACTCCGGGAACGTCCGCCACCATCACGACCGATGGCGGTCGCCTCGAGTTCGATGGCGCGAGCCTGACCTTCGGTCAGAACGCCGTTAGCAGCGACACGGTGATCAGCGGCAGCTCCACCACCTCGACGTCTGGGCTGCCAAGAGCGGCTGACATTCAGGGCAAGGTGTACGACCTCACCCCCAACGGCACGAAGTTCGACGACGCGGGCGTGTTGACGCTACCCGTCAGCAGCGCCGCACCAAGCGGCAAGCAATGGTTCGTCGCTTGGCTGGACACCACGAACAACACCTGGATCCCGCTGCCGACGCTGCAACTCAGCGGACGGGTGGCAGCGCCCGTGACTCACTTCACCTACTACGCGGTGCTGCAGGGCAACGCCGCGGACGTGACCAGCGGTTGCAACATCGCAGCTCCGTGCGGAGGCACTCTGGCGTCCCGCTACGATCTCGGAGGATTCTGCTTCACCGGCACAGCGCCCGGCGCGGGACCGTTCCCGATTTGCACCACCGACTCCACGGGCTCGGTGGAGACCATCGGGGGCAGCCTGTTCGAGTTCAACGCGGGCAACTTCGTCTACTCGCTCACTGCGTCCACCAAGACCACCTTCCACATGCAGCCGAGCTGCGTCGCGAAGATCGAGTCGGGGCTCAGTATCAGCGTGACCAGCTGCTCGGACATGGACGCCCCTGTGAGCGCCGCGATGAAGATGGCGATGGTGTGTGAGGGCAACCCTGCGACGCAGTGCGATTGCAGCGTGTTCCCGAGCGTCGCCGACAGCGGCGTAGAGAGCGGTACCTACTCGACGGCTGGCAACCAGCTCACACTCACCAGCACGACATCGACCGATACCATCGACTACTGCGTCAGCGGAACCACACTGCAAATGACCCGTGGAGAGTTCGAGTACGTCTACAACGAGTGAAAGCGTGCGGCGCGCGGTGGTTCCGTGTGCCTCATTTTTCCGCACGGCTTACTATGCGAGCTGCCGGACGATGGCTTCAGCCGCGCGCTCAGCCTGGGCCACGCAGTCGGGGATCCCGACTCCATCGTAGGCCGCGCCGGCAAGCTCCAAGCGAGGGACGCCATTGGCGCGTAGCCGACCCAGGCGCTCCTTGTGCCCCAGATGGGGCTGCGGATTGCTCTTGGGGTAGCGGAACACTCGGGTCCACTCCGGCTCTCCGAGCCGGCCCATCAGCCGCTCGAGCTCGTTGAACGCGCGCTGAGTCAGCTGCTCGTCGGTCTGCTGCTCCACCAGGTCGCCGCCCCGGGCGCCACCCAAGAAGGCGCGCAGCAGCACCTTGCCCTCGGGCACGCGGTGCGCCCACTTGGAGTTGATGAAGGTACCCGCGAGGATCTCACCCTCGCCGGGCGGGACCACGAAACCGACACCGTCGAGTGGATGCGACACCGTGCTCCGGTCGAAGGCGAAGAACACCGTAGCCGTCGAGAGGTACTCGATGGCCCGCAGATCTCGCGAGAGCGCTTCACCGGGAACCAGCTTGGCCGCGACGCGCGCGGGGCAAGCGAGCACCACCGCGTCGGCCTCGAGCTTCTGGTCGCCAACGACCAGCTGCCAGCGGTCCCCATCACGCCGCAACCCATCCAGCGCCATGTCGAGCTGTACAGTTCCCGGAGGCAACGCTTCCGCCAGCGCCTCGATCAAGCTCAGCATGCCTCCCTTGAAGGAGTAGAACGGGCTCTCGGAGGTGCCCCAAGCAGCCTCGATCAGCTGACGTGCGCGGGCCAAGCGGCTCGCCGGCGCCGACTCGCCCTTCACCCGGCGCCGCCCCTCGGCGCGCATCGCCAGGGTCCCGACGACCAGGCTTCGATGCTTCTTTTCCAGTTCGATCAGCTGGGGGAACGTCGCGCGCATCGACAGCTTGCGAATGTCTCCAGCGTAGATCCCTCCAAGTAACGGCCCGGCGAGCTTCTCGGCGCCCGCATCACCCAGACGCCGGGACAGGAAGTCGTAGATCGACTCGTCCTGACCGTTGGCCTTGCCTGCGGGCCAGAACGGCTCCGAGAACAAACGCAGCTTCGCTGGCCAGCCCAGCAGCCGCGAGCGCACGAGCGGACCCGGCCGCGTTGGAACACCCAGCGCCATCCCCTCGGGCATCGGCTCGAGGTGCCCCGCGTGAGCGAGGTAGACCTTGCGGCCCTCGGGGCGCGTGGAGATCAACTGGTCCTCGAGACCCAGCTCCCGAGCCAACGTCACCGCAGCGGGCTTGGTGCGCACGAACGAGTCGGGGCCACCATCGACGACGAAACCCTTTTCCCGCACGGTAATAATATTGCCACCGAGTCGGTCGCGGCTCTCGAGCAGCGTCAGCTTCCAGTCTGGGCGCAGCTTGTGGATGCGGTAGGCGGCGGTCAGCCCAGTGACGCCGCCACCGACGACCACGACGTGCTTGTGCGAAGGCTCGCTCACTTCTCTCGTCTCCTGACTCTCCGGGCAGCGCCGCGTAGCGGACTAGCGTGCGCTCTTCTCGTGCACGTAGTCAGCGACCATCTTCACCATGTCGGGGTTTGTTTCCGGGAGGATTCCGTGACCCAGGTTGAAGATGTGGGGCTTACCCTCGGCTTCGTCGAGCACGCGCTCGACGTGCTGCTTGGCGACCGCTTGCGGTGCCTGAAGCACGAGCGGATCGAGGTTGCCCTGCAGCGTCACCTCGTCTCCGAGCTGCTCCCGTGCCCAGCTGAGCGGCGTGCGCCAGTCGACGCCGATCACGCTACCGCCAGCGGCCTTCTGATCTTTGAGCAGCATCGCGGTGCCGGTCCCGAAGTGGATCACCGGCACTCCGGTCTGCTCCAGGTCCTTGAGGATGTGAGAGACGTGGGGCTGCACGTAGGCGCGGTAGTCCGCTGGAGACAGCGCGCCAATCCAGCTGTCGAAGAGCTGCACGGCCTGAGCACCCGCTTCGACTTGAGCCCTCAAATAGCGCCGCACGACCTCGGATAGCTTCTCCATCAAGGTCTTCCAGAGCTCCGGCTCGGAGTACATCATGCGCTTCGCGGTCGCGTAGTGAGCGCTCTTGCCTCCCTCGATCAGGTAGGAGGCCAAGGTGAACGGCGCACCAGCGAAGCCGATCAGCGGCGTCTTGCCATCCAATTC
>JAUILJ010000590.1 GCA_030433055.1 Polyangia bacterium | reverse complement strand
CGATCAACACCGCTGCGCTGCTGGTCAGAACCGATAAATTCCTCATCGTGGCACCCTAACCGGATTCGCGTCTGCGCTTCCACGCAACGGCCGAAATACGTACGTATGGGTGCGACACCGCAGTCCAGGGGCCGTGGCTACGCTGAGCCATCGCGCTTGATTGCGCACATGCCGCTCAACGTCGCGCGCGTGATTTTCGTGACGTACTGGGTTGTTCCTCGCTCGGAGCCACGTCGCTGAGCGGAGCTATGCGGACGCGGGGTGGCGACTCCGAGGCTCCAGGCGTCTCCGAATCATCGGCCTCAGTCGCCTTTGGGGCGCCTCCAAAGAACAGGGAGGACACGATCCACCAACCCGATCCCAGCAGCAGCAGCAGCATCGTTGCCATGGGGAAGAGCAGGAAACCCGCAACGAGTAGCGTCCCCGCCAGAAGCAGCAGCCCTGGCCGCGTGGCCCCGAAAGGGGGCCCCGCTGAATCGTCGTCGTCAGCGCGAGCGATCCGAGACCCTCGCGGCGCCTTTGGTGGCGCATTGCGCCGCTTGCGCTGGCGAGGCGCAGGGCGTCGTTCCCTGGCCTTTGGCGCTCGGGGTCGTTCACTGCCGTCTCCGCCGCTGGAGGGTCGGGCGAGCTCAGCCAGTGCCCGCGTCAGGTTGTGCACGCGTTGCTCGGGGTTCGGGGCGAGCATCTGACTCAGCAAGCGCACCCGCGGGTCGCTGGCGCGTCGCTCCAGGGCTCGCGCGACGTCGATGGCGAGGCCCTGGTGAGGCTGATCCTCCGGTTCCGCCCCAGTGAGCATCGTGAGCGCAGTCGCCCCCAGACCGTACACGTCGCTGGCCGGTAGCGCCCGTCCCTGGAACTGCTCTGGAGCCATGTAGCCAAACGTTCCAACTACGGTGCTGCCTCCGGGCTTGAGATGATCCCGCACGGAACCAAAGTCTACGAGCGCGAAGCTGCCGTCCGGCCTGCGAATGATGTTGCCAGGTTTGATGTCGCGGTGGACCACCGATGGGGCGCGCTGAGACAGGTAGCGCAGCACGCTGCTCATCTGTCTCAGGAGGTCGAGCAACTCGAGAGTGTCCAGCAGCTCGCCGCGACGTCGCAGCTCCGCCAGGGAGTCGCCCTCGATCAGCGTCATGACCAAGTACAGCGCGCCGTCTTCCTCGAAATGATCCAGGTGCTCGGGCAGGGCAGGGTGGCTGAGCTGGGCCAAGACGCGCGCTTCACGCTCGGCCAGCTCGACGTCCTTCCAGCTCTCCGCGCCACGCACATTGAAGCGCTTGATCGCCACGTGGGTGCCCGTCCGTAGATCGATCGCCGCGAGGGTTTGCCCCTGGGAGCCGGCGCCGAGCGGACGCAGTATCTCGTAGCGTCCGGCGCCAAGCGTGGTGCCAACCTCAAGCCGCTCGGGTGCCATCCAGCTCAGGGTAACGCTGGGAGTCGATGCTGGCGACTGGTTCGAAGGTTCGGTCAGCTGACCGACGCTTGAACCGGCTGGTGTGTACGACTCGAGCGCAGCAACGAACCATTTACCGTGCGGATTCGCTATACAATTCGCCAGCATGCACTGCTGAGGCCGCTCGGGCACGACACTAGTCTCGCTTCAGCCGCCCCACCCGCTCCCCGTTGCGTCGCACGACGAATTGATGGACCGTCGCCTGCGCTGGTGGGTCCCCTTGCCCTCCACGGGGCTCTGAAGAGCCAGGAGCAAGCACCACCTCGTCGTGCTTGATGGTGACACGGCCCTCGCTCACGAGGCGCTCTACGATGTCATTGGCGATGTCCTGGGCGAGGGTCGACGCCAAGGCCAACGTGCGCCTCGCCATCGGTCGTCCGGTCTCCGACAGAATGCGCAGTATTGCGTCTCGAGGCTCGAGCTTCGCTGGGTGAGCTGCGCGCCGCGTGGTTCGTGGCCTCTGCGGGGCACGGAGGGCATGCTCACCCTCGCTGTTCGTGTCTACCTTCGAGGCCTGCGCCGTTGCACGTTTGCTCGCGCGGGCACTGGACGGCGAGGATGTCGCCTTTGCTCCGACTCGCCCAGCCGGCACCGAGTCTGCCAATGCGGCGTGTACCTGCTGGAGGACGCCTTCATGGATCAGCTCGTCGAGCTCCGACATGAAGGCATCGACTCGTTCGCGGATACGCTCGTTGGCAGTGGTCATGCGCGAACGTGTTTGCGATGCTTTGGCTCGACCGTCAACTCCGTTTCCATGGTCGATTTCACCGCGCGGAAAAGACCAGGGCGCTCATACGTTTTCGTACGTCCATCGGCACCCGGATAGCTAGAAGTCCCCAAAGGCTACGACGCCCGGTGAGCTGCCGATCGGTGCAGGCAGTAGTACCCAGCTGGTCTTCGACGGGGGCTCTACGCTTGCGTTCCTGTTGAGCTGCGGCCGTAGGATTTCAACCAGGCCGATACCGAGCGCGGCAGCGCCACTTCCCACCGCCAGCTCAGTGGGCTTCACCTGTGCGAGATCCAGCTTGTGCGCCGCGGGAAGACCGACACCAAGTGCGATACCAGCGAGCGTGCCCACGAGGACGTCAGAGCGATAGTGGCGACCGGCGGCGACGCGCAAGTCGGCGGTCGCTCCCGCCACGGCGAACTGGATCCCCCAAGCGAAGTGCCGTTGCCACGCATCCTGGGATCGCAATGAGAACAGGATCGAAGACGCCGTGGCTGCGGTGAACGCAGTGCTCGAGTGCCCCGAGTAGAAGGACACGTAGGCGTCGTCCCCGGCCAACCGGTAGTACGCGGCGACCCGCTTGTTATTACGCCGCACGGAAACATAAGGTCTTGGGCGCCCGACGGCGAGCTTCACCGCTCTGTTCAGTGCAAGGTTTGCGGCCTGCGCCTCCGCATACACCACGCTCGCGTTGCCCAGGCTGGTGTCGACACCTAGAGCCAGCTGCGATGCGACGGGCAGACCCACGGCACTGAGCATCACCAGCATATCGCTCGTTTGGGCGGCACCTTCACTGAAGTAGCTCTGCACCGACGTATCGAAGCCGCCCCAGACCCAGGACCCGCCCCTGCGAGGCCTGGCTGGCAGGGCAGCGGCGACTCCCAGGATGACCGCTGCGCTGGCGTGGCCCGCGTAGTATGCCGTGCCGCGATCGGTGTCGATGGCGGTCTGCGCGGCGGCATATGAGGGCGTCGCTAGTGCGAAACCGAGCGCAGCCGTCATCGCCAGCCGACGAATGAGAGTGCTTGGTCCAGCCATCGGTGGCGGAGCCGACCATACGTGATTCCGGCAGGCAACACGAGTCCTCAAGCGCTCCCGGGCTCGAGCAGCGGGACAAGGCGAGCTTCATGTCCGAGCCAGGGAACGCGCGTACGAGCGTGCTAGGTTCTCCACCATGAAGCGTGTGTTCAAGCTGTTCGCTTGGCTGCTCTTGGCTCTTGCGGTGTTGTGTGGCGCGTTCATCATCGCGTACCGGGAGCCCGATCGTTCGGTCGAAGAACTCAAGGCGCGCTGGGCAAAGCCGCCCTCGCAGTTCGTGGAGGTCGCGGGCATGCAGATCCACTTGCGTGACGAGGGAACGGCTGAAGGCGTGCCTCTGGTGTTGCTCCACGGTACCGGCGCCTCGCTCCACACCTGGGATGGTTGGACCGAGGCGCTGAAGGGCAAGCGCCGCATCATCCGCTTCGATCTCCCGGCATTCGGTCTCACTGGACCATCGCCAGATGGGAACTACACGATTGAAAACTACGCTCGCTTCGTCGTGGGCGTTCTCGACCACTTGGGGGTGAAGCGATGTGTGCTGGCCGGAAACTCCCTGGGAGGCTACGTGGCTTGGTCGACCGCGTTGCTTCACCCGGCGCGCGTTGAGCGGCTAATCCTCGTGGATTCGGCGGGTTACCCGTTCGAGGCCAAGTCCGTGCCCCTCGGGTTCAAGCTCGCCCGTACCCCGGTGCTCAACAAGCTGTTGGAAGACGTATTGCCTCGGGGAATCGTAGAAGACAGCGTGAAGAACGTGTACGGGGATCCCTCCAAGGTGACACCTGAGCTCGTGGACCGGTATTTCGATCTGACTACTCGCCAGGGTAATCGCAAGGCGCTCGTCGAGCGTTTCGAACAGACCCAGCCCGGCGCCCTCGCGGAGCGCGTGCATGAGCTCGAGCTACCGACGCTGATCATCTGGGGTGGAAAGGACCGGCTCATCCCCCCGGAGCTGGCGAGGCGATTTCAGCGTGAGATAGCAGGAAGCGAACTCGTGCTCTTTCCTGAACTCGGACATGTTCCGCAAGAAGAAGGCCCAGCTGAAACAGCCGCCGCGGTCGAGAAATTCCTCATCCGGTGAGTTCAAATCAACTTGCGTCGGAACCGCTTGTCGCGTCGCGAAGAGGCCGTTCAACACGAAGAACACCGCCGCGATCGCGATTCCGAATACGGCCGGCGACTTCGGAATCAACATGAACCGGGGCGGGTTTGGCGATGCTGCCGGGGCGTGCGTCGATGGATGCCTGGACGGCGTGGAGGGTGACTCAGGTTTCGCCTTCGAACTGCGCGACGAAGGGGATGCTCTCCGCATGGACAGCTCGGGTGAGGGAACCTGCAAGCTGCGCCACTACGGCGCTCGGTCTTTGTGGAGTCGCCAGTATCGGTGAGAGGATGGCTGGGAGGTACGTGTGGGTCACCATGTCAAGAGACCGAGGCTTACCGCGCGGATACATCCGAGCGCGCCCAGCCTTCTGGGGGGCGGCGTCGGGAGACGGGTACGAGTGCGCCCCACCCCGTCGCACCGCGACGCCGTTGCGACTCTCCCCGGGCCCTTTTTCTTTTTTTGCGGAAGCGCGAATGAGCGAAAGGTGACAAGTTGCTATCGCGCGCTACTGCGCCCTTTCGGCTGACTCCGCGACGCACGCGTTGACAAGATTCGGAACCCTGATCGCTATGAAAAAGACACTCGGCCCGGCTTTGATCATTGGCATCTCCTTACTTGCCTTCTCATGCGCCTCGTCAGAAGACGGAGGGGCGCTGTCGGGGAGTGGGGGAACTGGGGGCGTCACCGTTGCTGGAGGAGCCTCAGGCAGCTCTTCTGTCGGGGGCATGGGCGGGGATTCCGGAGGAACCTCGGCGGCCGGCGGAGCGAGCAGCGGCGGAACAGGCAGCGGCGGAACAGGCAGCGGCGGAACGGGCAGCGGCGGAACGGGCAGCGGCGGAACAGGCAGCGGCGGAACAGGCACCGGCGGAACAGGCACCGGAGGAACAGGCACCGGCGGAACAGGCACCGGCGGAACAGGCACCGGCGGAACAGGCACCGGCGGACCCGTCACGCTGCGAGTGATGTCACTGAACGTCTACGGGTACATGACGATGCCCCAGTCCGCGCCAACCTACGCCGCATTGATTCAGGCGCAGAACGTGGACGTGGTCGGCATTCAGGAGGGAGAGCAAGACTGGCAGCTCTCCACGAGCCTACCGACAGACTATAGCCGCGCGGAAGCGCTCGGTACGGCGCTTGGTAGCTGCTATCAGCGCGAGTACCAGATCTTCGTCAACACTTGTCGTGGGAATACCCTCAACAAGCACGAACGATTCGACATGACCGATGGACCGAACGCCACTCGTACCGGTGAAGCCGCAACCGT
>JAUILJ010000001.1 GCA_030433055.1 Polyangia bacterium | reverse complement strand
CCCTCACGGCGCGGTGTACGTCGCCACGGATCCGGTCGCGATGGACCGCTACGGGTGGAAGGTGATCGACGACGAGCGCAAGCAGCGCGGAATGAAGTCGCTGGCCGACGTGAAACGCGAGCCCAAGTACATCAAGACTGCCGGGGAGCTCGGCCTTGGCGTCTTCGATATCAACAAGATCCGTGTGAAGAGCGTCACCGTCTGATAGTTGCCGCGCGGAAAGTTTAATCGCCGCGCGGAAATTTAGTCTGGCGCCTCCGGCTCAGGGCGCCTTCGTGGCTGGCTCCGGCCGCGCGTAGGTGCCGCTCGCGTGGCATACGACCTCGGGCTCGTCCGCCAGCCAGAGGCGCATGTCACCGTGCACCAGTCGCCGGCCCACCTTCAGGATGTGCGCCTCGCATACCAGCGCCTTGAGCCGTGGCTTGCGTAAGAAGTGCAGCGTCATGTCGCTGGTGACGGCCATGGTCTGGATGCCGATCTCGGACAGCACCGCCGCCCACAGCGTCATGTCGGCGAGGGCAAACAGCGTCGGCCCGCTGATCGTGCCGCCAGGGCGGCGGAACTTCTCCGAGGCTTCCAGGCCAATGCGGGCACGACCGCGCGTCAGCTCGAGCACGCTGAAGCGAAAGTCGTCGCCCATGTGCATGTGCTCATCGAAGAGTTGAGTGAAGGCCTCAGCGCTAATCAGCGAGGGTTGCATGGCTGTTAGGTGCCTGAGCGCGCGGGCTCTGTCCAGCTCATCGCACGCAGCGCCGCCCTGCACGGACGCAGCGCGGGTGCTGGGGGCACGCCCCGAGCTTCAGGTCACGGGAGCCAGCGTCAGCTGATAGAGCAGCACCGTCTCCTTCGAGTCCGGCAAGCGCAGCGCTTCGCCTCCGACGAAGCCCAGCGTCGCGAGCAGGGCCTTGGAGCGATCGTTCGTCGCTCCGGTGATCGCGAGCAGTTCGGTCTGCTTCAGTTCGCCTCGCGCGTAGTCGATGCAAGCGCGTGCTGCCTCGGTCGCGTAGCCCTGCCGTTGAGCGCTGGCGAGCAGCGCGAACCCGAGGTCGATCCCGCGGAGGAAGCCTCGGCGAACCAGCCCGCAGAGCCCAATCGCTTCCTCTGATTCGCGCTCGCGAACGATCCACAACCCGAATCCGTGGCTGCGGTAGCTCTCCACGAGGCGCGACTCGATGTAGCGCTCGGCGTCGCTGATGCTGTGCACGTGGCGGTTGCCGATTTGCTCGAGCCAGCCGGGCTCGTTCATCAAGCGCAGCAAGAACTCCGCGTCGTTGGGCGTTGCCTCCTCGAGGCTCAACCTGGGAGTCCGTACCACCCGTGCTCCGCCCATCGTCGCTGGATCTTTACATCGCTGCCCGTTGGTCTCACAGCTCGCGTATGAGCGAGTACGAGATCGAGGTCTTCTTCGATAGCGAGTGTCCCTTGTGCATGCGAGAAATTCGCATGCTGCAGAAGCTGGATCGCAAACAGCGGATCCGGTTTACCGACATCGCCGCACCCGGCTTCGACGCGGAGGCGCTCGGGACGACGTACGAGGCGCTCATGGACAAGATCCACGGGCGCCTCTCGAGCGGTGAGTGGATCACCGGTGTCGAGGTCTTCCGGCGGCTGTATGGCGCGGTTGGACTGAAACCAGTCGTCGCCTTGACGCGGCTCCCCGGTGTTCGCCAGGGACTCGACTTCGCCTACGAGCGCTTCGCGAAGAACCGACTGAAGTGGACGGGGAGATGTGATGCGGCAGGTTGCGCCATCCCTCCCCCCCAGAACGAGCAGCGCTCGCTCGAGGCCTAGGCGAGCGTGCAGCCCGGGCGGTGAGTGGAGGCGGGGTACGCTCTGCTGCGGGAAACAATTCCCTGTGGAATATTAAGCGCCAGCGATCGCCGTTCTCGGGTTCGGGGGTGAGGACAAACGTGAAAACGGCGGGTCCGCTGGGGCCCGCCGTTCTCGTGTGTGCCGTGGATGCTCAGTAATTGAGCGGCTGGATCACGTTCCAGGGCACCCAGTAGGCGTTCTTGTTCTTGCCAGGGGGTGCTCCTTCCGAGGTGTAGTAGACGGGGTTTGCGCCGATCGTCTTGTTCCACAACACGAAAGCCGGCGGGTTGCCGCTGTTCGTGCCCCAGTACACTCCGATGTCGCCCTTGTTGATCTTGCCGTCGTAGCTGCGCACGGCCTTGACCTTGCGCCCCGGGACGAAGGCCTGGCGGATCACGTTCCACTGGACCCAGTAGGCGTAGCCGTTGCGGCCAGGCGGTGCGCCTCCGCCGCTGTAGTAGACCGGATCGCTTCCGATGAAGTCGTCCCAGATCACGAACGCCGGCGGATTCTTGCCGTTCGTGCCGTAGTACGTCCCCATCATCCCGCGCTTGATCTTGCCGTCGTAGCTCTTGGTCGCGATCACGCGTTCACCACTCGAGAGCGCCTCGTCAATGGTGTCCCACGGAACCCAGTAGGCGTGGGACCGGCCTCCCGGCGGCGCTCCCTCGTCGTCGTAGTACACGGAGCTCGACCCGAGGTCTTTGTCCCAGACCACGAACGCCGGGGGATTCTTGCCGTTGGTGCCCCAGTAGACGCCTTCCATGCCCTTGGTGATCTTGCCGTCGTAGCTCTTGAGCGCGACGACTCGCGTCCCGGGCTTGAGCACCTCCTCGATGGTGTCCCACGGGACCCAATAGGCGTGGTCGTTCTTTCCGGGCGGAGCTCCTTCCTTGCTGTAGTAGACCGGGTTGGCGCCGATACGCGTGTCCCAGACCACGAAGGCGGGAGGGTTCCCCCCGTTCGTTCCCCAGTAGGTGCCCAGCATGCCCTTGGTGATCTTGCCGTCGTAATCGCGGGTCGCGCGGATGCGCATGCCCGGTGCCATGGCGCGCTCGAGCACGTCCCAGGGCACCCAGAAGGCGTAGTCGTTCTTGCCTGCCGGGGCGCCCTCGTCCGTGTAGTAGTAGGGGCTCTCTCCGATGCGCTTGTCCCAGATGACGAACGCCGGTGGTTCCTTGCCGTTGGTTCCGTAGTAGGTGCCGGTCATGCCGGCCGTGACCTTGCCTCCGTAGCTGCGGGTAGCGCGAACGCGGGTGCCCGGCTTGAACGGTGCGACGGCGCGCGCGCTAGCCGTGCCGATCGTCTTCTCCAGCTTGCAGCCCTCGGAGTCACCCAGATCGCACGCCTTCTTGAAGGAGGCCCGCGCGAGGTCGTTGCTCTTTGCGACGCCACGACCGGTTTGGTAGAGCCCGCCGAGCAAGCGACAGGCGGTCCCTGAATCGAGCTTGCAACCCTTCTGGTAGTAGGTTGCCGCGCGGGAAATGTCCGCGCGTTCGCCTTCTTCGAAGGTGATGCCAGCGTTCATGCAGCCGATGCCGTTGTCGCCATCGCACGCCTTGACGTACAGCGACTGCGCCATCGCCATGTCCTTCGGCACGCCCTGACCGCGGTCGTACTGGTAGCCGAGATCGCTGCACGATCGCGCGTTGCCTGCGAGGCACGCGCGCCGGCGGTAGACGGCCGCTTGCGTGGGGTTCTTGTCGACGCCTGTGCCCGTGTTGAGCATGTAGGCGTAGTTGGCGCAGCCGGTGAGGTTTCCACCATCGCAGCCGCGCTTGTAGAGGGTCGCAGCTTGCTTGTCGCTCGCCGCAACGCCGATCCCCTTCTCGTAGTAGTAGCCGAGATCGGTGCAGCCACGGGCGTCACCCGTCTCGCAGCCGAGCGCCATCAGCTTTGCCGCGGTCTCGTCTTGCTTCGGTACGCCGCGACCGGTGCGGTACATGTAGCCCGCGTTGGAGCAGGCGATGGCGTCGCCACCCTTGCACGCGATCAAGTAGCTCTTCGTCGCGTCCTTGTAGCGACCTCCGTCTTCCTGCAGCAGGCCTTGGAGGCGGCAGCTCGCCATGTTGCCCTTCCCACACTGGGCGGCACACTCCGCCTCGTAGTTTGCGACGACGGACGACTTCTTGGTGCACTTGCCGCCGCTCAACACGAGGCCCGGGGGGCACGACGCGGTGTCTTTGCCGTGAGTCTGGCTGGCGCCGAGATCGCCATCTTCCTTGGGCTTCGCGGCGTCCTTGCCGATGCCGGAGATCTTCACGAGATCGAGGCGCATCGCGGACTGACACTGGGACGGGGGGCGATCCGCTGACGGATCCGCCTTGTCGCACTCATCCGGCTGGCCGTCGACGACCTGGCTCTGCTTGGATTTGGCGCTCGAGGCGCTGCCGCCGCCGCCCATGACCTCCGCCATGACGCTGCCGAGGGCCTGGGAGTCCGTACTGACGATGAACGCTCCCACGGTGGCGCCCTGAACGAAGTGGGTCGCTCCGTCGCATTCGCCGGACAGGCTCGCACGCTCGACGTCACTGATCGCGGTGCGCTTCTTCCCCACCATGATGAGCTGCACATCGATGCCGGAGCCTTGCTTGAGCTGGCCGCCAGCCTTGGCGATCAAGGCCATGCCGGTCAACGGCAGGTTGGCTACGATCTCCGACTGGTCTTTGAGGCTCAGCTTCTCCTGCTTGGTCGAGACACCGATGAAGCCGTAGTCACCTTTGACGTGGCAATTGGGCAAGAGCTTGATCGCGTTGCAGCTGTAGGAGACGACAGCGATGCCGTCGCGCATCGCCGCCTCGAGGTTCAGCCGATCGTTGCCGCGCCAGTCGACGATCAGCGGTTCCGCGCGGTTCATCTGGTTGGGGTCGCACTCCTCGTCAGCGAACGCTTTGGGCGGAGGGGGTGGGTTGGGCCCTGGCCCGTTTGGTCCCGGGCACCCAGCAAGTGACAACACGCCGATAGCGGTTGCTACCTTGATGAGCTTGGTGATGTTCATAGCAGTCCTTTCGTCCGGCGATCGTCGCTCGCCGGCTTCCCCAACCTCAAAGAGTAACGGGGTCTCCGAAAGTTCCGCTACCCCGTTTGGGATAGTCTCCGCGTTTCGCGGGCTTTGGCTGAGGTTTTAGTGTTCCTCCAGGGTGGTCTCAGCGTGGGTCGTACCGGGGTGACTGTAGGGGCTGACTGTGAGGGCTGACTGTGAGGGCTGACTGTGAGGGCTGACTGTGAGGGCTGACCGTAAGGGGGCTGACTGTAGGTGCAGCGCCTCCTGCCGTCTGGTGCCGAGCGCGAATCTCGCTCGTTGGAGAGCCGAGCAGGCTTGCCTGCGCCCCCGGCAGAAAATGCGGCCCTCCGCTGGACGCGAGTGATTGTGAGGGCGGGCAGCGACGTCCAAACCCCGTGGACACGAGGCGTTTGCAGCGTGAGTGCTACACTACGCGAATGAAGCGTGCGCTCACCCCGCTCGAGCTTTGGGATCTCCGAGACGGGGAGCGAGCGTGAGTCAGCGGTGGTGGTGCCGGTCAGGGGCACGCGCGCTCTGCATGGTTGGCGTTGGGGTGAGCACGCTGTGCGGGTGCGCCGCTGGCAGCGCGTCTCGCCAACCTCCTGGCGCTCCGCCCAAGCCACAGACGGTCAGCGTCGCGGAGCCAGGGGGCGACGCACACAATCCCCACCGTGCCGCGCTGCAGCGGCTGCTCGACGCACCGTGGGGGTCTCGCAACGACAAGGACGACCAGCTGCATGCTCCCACTCCTGACTGGGAGCACTGGAAGCGGGTGAGGTTCTGGGGGGTGAAGCACTTCACGGGATTTCGCTACGGCGACGATCACCACGTGATGGCGCTGGTGTTTGTGCAGCCGGTACCCAGCGGCGAGCCCACGGACTCTCGCAGCTGCACGAAGCGCTTCGAGGCTTGGGGCTGGCCCAAGGTCGAAGCGTTCGAGGTTGGGCTCAGCCCGCTTCGCACCAAGCGTCGTGAGTATCGCGGCAAGCCGATGCTGGTGAAGCTGGTGGACGGGTATGTCGACCTTGGGCTGGAGCGGAAGTTCTTCTCAGGAGCTTGGGCGGCGTATCCAGATGTGTATCCCGACGCATGCCTGATCTACGCTGTGGCTATCCCGTGGCGCGGTGAAGAGGCCCTCGCGAAGCGGCTGCGAGACCGCTGGGTGCTCGAGGGGTTCCAACGCATGCACCCGCTCACCCGCGAAGCGCCCGAGCGCAAATAAGCCCTCGAGCGCATGCAAGCCCTCAAGCGCCCGAGCTGGCAGCGATCAGCGCGACGACGTAGAGCACCGCCGAAGTGAGCCACACGGCGCTGCGCACGCGGAGCCGATGGGTGAGCCCCCACACCAGAGCCAGGGGCGGCAGCAAGAAGGCCAGCGCGCCGCGCCACAACCCCTCGCGCTTGGCGAGGCCTGCGCAGAGGGTCAAATGACTGGTGACCAACGCGCCGAAAGACGCGGCGAGTGTGATCACGATCAGCCAATCCATTTGCCTATTCTCGACCCCGGTTAGTGAAGAACCACTAGCTCATGTCAGCCTCCAGAGTCGAGCGCGCTGACCAGAACGCGGCAGCTGGCGGGGCTGTTCCTGAACACCGGCTCACGACCGCCATTTCTGGGCTCGATCTCCCGCTCAGCCCCCGGTTGAGCCGTAGGGTGCGCTTTCCAGTTGCCCTCGCGAGCCTGGTGGTATGCTCGGCGGACTTTGAGGGCGACTACATTCATCGCGGCTGCGGCCGTCATCGGCCTGCTGGCTCCACTCCCGATTGGTCTCCACGCCGCGAAGGCCGAGGGCCTCACATCGCGTCCCGACATCATGTCGGTCAAGGACATCAAGCCTGGCATGAAGGGCTACGGCCTGACCGTGTTCAAGGGCACGAAGCCCGAGAAGTTCGAGGTCGAGGTCATCGACGTGTTGAAGAACTTCCAGCCGCGTCAGGAGTCGATCCTGATCAAGACCAAGCACCCGCGCCTCGAGGTGGCCAAGGCGGTCGCGGGGATGAGCGGCAGCCCGATCTACATCAACAACAAGATGATCGGCGCCTACGCGTATGGCTGGACCTTTGGCAGAGAGCCGGTCGCAGGCGTGACGCCAATCCGACTGATGTTGGACGACCTGGTGCGTCCGCTGCCCAAGCAGATTGATGGCTGGCCCCTGCACGCGCTGCCCAAGAAGCCTGCCGGCAAGGCGAAGCAGGCGCTGCGCAAGACGGGCTCACAGCAGCGCTATGCCGGCAAGATTCAAGACTACGACTTGAAGAAGCACGCCGAGCAAATCGGCAAAGCCAAGGCCGCGAAGGCACCCAGTGAGACGACGGGCGTCAGGCCGGTTACCACGCCCATCATGATCGGTGGCATGACCACCGGCGCGATCGAAGTCGCGCGGGAACTGTTCGCCCCCTTGGGCCTCGAGCCGCTTCAGGCGGGGGGTAGCTCCGGCGTGACGCCTGGCGCCCCGACGAGGTTCGAGGACGGCGGAGCCATCGGTGTCGAGCTAATCCGTGGGGATATGAGCGGTATGGGCCTGGGCACGGTGACCCGGGTTGAGGGTGACAAGCTGGTCGCCTTCGGCCACCCGATGATGATGTCCGGCAACACGGCGTTGCCCACCACCATCGGGCGTGTGCTGCACTTCATGGCGAGCGTGTCCCGCTCGTTCAAGATCGGCGAGTCCGTGCGTCCCATGGGCACCCTGGTCAACGACCGTCAGGCGTCGATTGTCGTCGACCAGTCGCTCCAGGCTCCGACGTTCCCGGTGAGCCTGAAGATCAAGGGCGTCCCTGGAAACCCCTACACCAAGTGGGATTTCGAGGTAGCGCACGAGAAGTTCATGACGCCCTCGTTCGTGGCGGTAGCCCTTGGTTCGGCCATGCAGGCCGTCGCTGCAGAGAACCAAGACGTCAGCTGGAACGCGACGAGCAAGCTCAAGATCAAAGGCTACGGCGAGATCGAACTCGAGGACTTCGGTGTCTCGGTGGGCGGCTCCCCCTCGCCCCGCGATTTCATCGGCTCGAACCTGGTGCGCGCCGTCGGCGCGATCATGAACAATCCCTGGGAGTACGCCTTCATCGAGGGCGTCACCATGGAGATCGAGTTCCGTTTCGCTCGCGAAATCTATCTGCTGAAGGGAACTGAGCTCCTGGATCCCGAGGTCGACGCTGGCCAGTCGGCTCGCATCCGCCTCACGTTGATGCCCTGGGCGGGTAAAGAGATCACGCGGGTGATCAAGGTCCCGCTGCCGAAGGACTTGGCAGGCCAGACCGTGAGCCTCAGCCTTTCGCCGGGATACACCCACTACAAGGTCAAGGCGCCGCCGAACAACCTGGGCGAGCTGATCAAGAACTTCGAGGATCCCATCTATCCGCCCAAGTCGCTGATCGTCAGCTACAGCGCGCAGACCGGGGGCGTCGCGTACAAGGGGATGATCGCTGAAGACCTCCCACCCGGCGCGATGGACATGATTCGGCCCACGCAGTCGAGCGTGGCACCGAACTCGTTCTCACCCATGGTGCGCCAGGTCGTGCCGCTTCCGCTGTTCATTGTGGGAGGGGATCGCGTGCAAGTGAAGGTTCGCCCGGTGATCCGCTAGCGCGCCGTTACCGCAAAGAATCGCCCACCGCCACTACTCCCGGAACCACACTACTCCTGGAAACTGTAGAGAAACTCATTGAGGCCGCCTAGCGCCTCGCCTGGCTCGACTCTCGCTCGTCTAAAAATGCACATGTCAAAACTACGCCTCGCTTCACGTCTCGCCCATGCCTCCGGGTTGGTTATCTCTGGTCTGCTGCTCTCCGCGCTGTTTCCCTCCACCGCTTCCGCGGTGGGTACTCGCACGTTCGACCTCGGCACGAAGTCGGACTTCGAAGGCGGGGATCTCAAGGGCGTCGCTATCGACTCTGCGGGCCGGGTGCGCGCTGGGTTGAACCTGGGCAAGGTGGGTATCGAGGGGGCCGATACGGTGTGGAGCGCGCTCGTCCAGAAGGACGGAACGCTGCTCCTCGGCACCGGCAACGAGGGCAAGCTCATAGCGCTGAAGGGAGCCAAGAGCACCGTGCTCGCGGAGACCAAGACCCTCGCCATCACCTCGATGGTGGAAGCCTGGGGGGGGGCCGTGATCCTCGGCACCTTGCCTGGGGGCGAGGTCAAGAAGTGGGAGGGAGGCAAGCTGACGACGCTGGCCAAGCTGCCCAACGCCAAGCACATCTGGGCCCTCGCGTACGACGAGAAGGCGCGGGTCGTGTACGCGGCGACTGGGCCGGAAGGCAAGGTCTACCGCATCACCCAGCAGGGGCAGGCCCAGGTCTTCATGACCTCCGACGAGAAGCACCTGATGAGCGTCGCGGTATCTCCGGACGGAAAGGTGTACGTCGGTGGCGGAGAGAAGGGCAAGCTCTACCAGGTTCAAGGCGGAAACAAGGCCCCCAAGGTCGTCTACGATTTCTCCGCCACGGAGGTACGGGGGATCGCCTTTGGAGCAGGTGGCCTGGTGTACGCGATCGCCAACGAGATCTCCGCGGGCAGCTATGCGTCGTTCTCGTCCGGTTTGAGTGTCAGCGGTCCGGTCCCCACTCCCCCCAAGACCCGCGGCAAGGGCATGCTCTACGTCTTCGACAAGGACGGCGCCCCGGAGAAGTTGTTCGAGGACTCCTCGGAGCACTTCGTCACGCTCACGGTGGGAGACGATGGGAAGCCCTACGTGGGTAGCGGCGCCGAGGGGAAGATCCACACCGTTGACGACGCCCACAACTCGGTGCTGATCGCCGACGTCGAGGAGCGCCAGGTTTCCCAGCTCATCATGAGCGGCAAGACCAAGTACGTCATCGCGAGCGACCCGGTGGTGGTCCACCCCGTGCGGGGAGTGGGCGGCCCCGACGCCGTCTGGACGAGCAAGGTGCTTGACGCAAACCTTCGCGCGACCTTCGGGCGCATGTCCTGGGAGTCCGAAGGGCTGCTGGAGTTCAGCACGCGCACCGGCAACACCAAAGAGCCGGATGACTCCTGGAGCCCATGGAGCGGTGGTCTCACCGCTCCTGGCGAAGTGAAGAGCCCCGCTGGTCGGTTCATCCAGGTGCGCGCGCGGTGGTCGAAGGACCCGAAGGCTGAGCTCACCGAAGTCACGCTCCCGTTCATCACCGACAACCTGAAGGCGGTCGTTACCAACATCGACGTCAAGGTGAAGAGCAACACCAACCCCGGAATGCAGTCTTCCGGCGGCCCGGTTTCCGCGAAGCCAAGCACCAAAGTCAACCTGACCTGGCGCGTCGACAATCCGGACAACGATATCCTCGACTATCACCTCGAGTACCGCTTGGTGGGGACCACCACCTATTACCCTCTGGAAAAGCCCAACGAGAAGGTCACGGCTACGAGCTACGCCTGGGAAACCGGAGACTTGCCCGAGGGCAAATACCGCGTGCGGGTGACCGCCAGCGACTCTCCGAGCAACACCCCTTCGCGGGTGAAGCGGCACCGGCTCGAGAGCAACGTGATCATCGTCGACAACACGCCCCCCGCCATCAAGGGCCTCTCTGCCAACGGCCGGCGCATCACCGGCACCGCGGTCGACGGAGTAGGGCCGATCCAGCGCATCGAGATCTCCGTCGCGGGTACCAATGAGTGGTTCCCCTTCGATCCGAAGGACGGCATCTTCGATGAGGCGAAGGAGGAGTTTGACGCAGACGTTGCTCCCATCGCTGGCAAAGGCCCTGTCATGTTGAGCGTGCGCGTCTATGACAGTGCCGCCAACACGGTCGTCATGAACGTCGCGTTGAAGTAGCTCGCTTCTGGCAACGCCGTAGTTTGGCGCAAGCGATCGCGACAGCGTTGCCAGAGTCAGCCTCGTCCTGCCGAGCGGAGCAGGCCACACCCGTGGGGCACTCGGGCGCTGCGTTCGTCCCTCCCTGAGTGCTTTCAGGCGTTTTTGCCGTCGCTCCTCGTGTCGGGGTGGCGTGTTTGTCCGTCACGTGTTCGCCTTGGCACGTAGCGTGCTGTATATCTGAGTAGAACCGGCTTGATGGCCGGCGCTTGGACATGACCCACTTATCCTCGGAAGCCGCCATTCAGACGCGTTGGATCTCTCGCGCGGGCGCCGTGTTCGCCTTGGGGCTGTTCGCGATCGCGCTTGGCGCGAGCTGCTCGGCTAGCGAAGCCACTTCGGGCGGTGGCGGTGGGAGTGGGTTTGGTGGCAGCGGCGGGTGCGTCGGTTGTGGGGGCGACCCTGGGGATGGATCGGCGCTCGATGTACCGCTGACTGACGGCGGCGGTACGGGCGGCACCGGCGGTGCGCCAGCGTGTGGCGCAGGCGATTGTCAGCCCGATGATCCCATGTCGTGCAAGGACTATACGCCCACGGCGGGGTCCGGAGGCGGCGCAGGCGCGAACGCTGGCGGCGCGGGCACCGGCGGAGCTGGCCCGAGTACCGGCGGCGCTGGAGGCGCATCTGCAGACGCTGGTGCCCAAGCGGGAGGCGCTGCTGGTAGCGACGGCGGTGGAACCGCCGGAGCGGGCTCGTCGATGAAGGGATTGCCACCAGGCGAGACGCCGGTATTCGCTTGCCATATCCGTAGGGAAGCTGCGAGCGACATGGTGAGACGTTGCGAACTCTCAGGAGATCGTGAGTCCGGCGAGCCGTGCACTTCCTCCGCGGATTGCGTGCCTGGGCTCGGGTGTGTGGGTGAGGAAAATCTGGGGCGCTGCCGGCCATTCTGTTGCGACACAGAGACGAGCTGCGAGGATGGCACCTTCTGCGCATCGCGCCCGCTGCGAGATGACGCGAGCGCTGAACATGGCCAGCTCAGCGTCCCGGTGTGCGCGCCTGCTGACAACTGCAGCTTGGGGGAACCGTATCCGTGTGATGGCACGGATCCCAACGCGGGCTGTGTATGCAAGGCGGGCACCGCCTGTACCGTGGTGCGCGCGGATGGCACGACCTCCTGCGTTCCCCCGGGCGCCGGAACCGCGGGGCAAGAGTGCCCGTGCGCTGCCGGTCACATCTGCTCTCAGGCATCCGGCCTTTGCGTGCGTATCTGTAAGCTGGGCGCCGCCAACTCCGAGTGTGGGACGGGGCGCTGTCAGGCTCCGGCCAACTTCCCCGAAGGCTACGGGGTGTGCGTCGCCTCCGATATCGACGCCGGAGAGTAGCGTCAGCCGACAGAGGCCGGCGGCTCGGAGTCTCGCACCGGCTCCGGTGGATTGCTCGGTCCGCGCACGCCCTCGAGCTGCGCGTTGACCTCGCCGCCTAACAGCAACGCCGCGCAACACAACCACAGCCACAACATCAGCACTGCGACCGTCGCCAGGCTCCCGTAGAACAGGGTGAAGCGGGAGAGCTCCTTGACGTACGCTGCGAATCCCCACGACGCCAGGGCTCCGAGGCATACCGTCGTGGCGGCGCCCGGCCAGACGCGCCGCCGAACGCCAGGCCGTTTCACTGCCACGCGGAAAAAACCCGCGGTGAACGCAGTCATGCCGATGAACGTGACCAGGCTGACTACGGCGCGAGCCAGCTCGAGATCTGCCGATTCGTTCTCCAGCGTCGCGTGCAGGATGGCAACGGGGCCACCCGCGACCGCCACCGCCAGCCAAGCGATCAGCGGTACGGCAGCGACCACTACGGCGGCGCACCCCAGGCTGAGCAGGCGCTTGGTCCACCAAGGGCGCCTGTCTGCCTTGAGGGCGCCCTCGAACACATTCATTACCGTGTGGAAAGCTCCGCTCGTGAGCCACAACGCGCCCAGGGATGCCAGCGGCGCCACGGCTGCACTCTCCGCGTAGCGCCCGAGCTGCTGACTGAGCACACTCTGAACGTCAGTGGGGGTCCACTCCAGTAGCAGCGTCGCGCTCTCCAGGGCTTCCGGTCGTCGCCGAACCAGCAGACCCAGCGCCCAGCCCGCGAGCGCCAGGAGCGGAATCATGGCCAAGAACAGATCGAACGCCATCGCTCCGGCTACCCGGCCCGCGTGATGCTCCAGCATCGCCAGGTAGAGGGAGCGCACCCAGCGCCGCACGCGCCCGGCCGAGAAGAAGCGGTCGACTCGACCCATCGCTTCGGCGCGGGCTCGATTCAACGTGGTCTGGGCGGGAGACGGCATGAGGGGCAACAGTCGGAGCTTTCGCTCGGCAGCGAATCATCGCATACGTATCCCTGTGAAGACGCACCAGCAAATCGTCGAGATTTCCACCAGCGGCGTGGGGTTTCGTGACATCACCCCACAGGTCGCACAAGTGGTTCAAGCTGCGGGAGTCGAGACCGGCCTGTGTACCCTCTTCGTGCGTCACACGTCAGCGAGCCTGGTAATTCAGGAGAATGCTGACCCAGCGGTACTCCGGGATCTGGAGCGTTGGATGGCGGAGCAGGTACCCCGCGCCAGGCGCTGGGAGCACGATGACGAGGGGCCGGACGACATGCCCGCGCACGTGCGCAGCGCGATCACCAAGACCAGCGAGTCCGTGCCCATCGTCCGAGGCAAGCTGGGGCTCGGCACCTGGCAGGCAATCTACCTGTGGGAGCATCGAGATCGGCCTCACAATCGCCAGCTGATCGTGCACGTCTTGGGAGATTGAGCCACTCGCATTGTTGCGAACGCGAGCTGCTGAACGTAACCGTGCGGAAGTGGGTCACCAGGGTGTGATTCCTCAACCACGCGAGTGTGCCGGCGCCGCACGCGGTGGTCGCGGCCACGCCTTGCTGGGAGGTTGCAGCGCAGCCATGCCGCCGGGCGGTACCCGCTTCGGGTGCATAGCCGGGTTCGCGTAAAGCGCCTGCGAATACGCACTGGGCGCCCAGTGCCAGGGCCCTGGTAGCTCTGGCTCGCGTCGCCGCCTGGCTGCGCCACCGTCGGTGGCATGAGCTTTGCGATGTGCCCCTGGCGGGCCACGGTGGCCCAAACGTATCCACGAGGATATGCCTTAGTCGCTGGCGCGTGCGCTCGTCGCGGCGCCGCTTGATCTTGGGAGATGACCATGCAGGAAAACATCGCGGCCACGTTGCTGGAGGAGCATCAGGACTACGAGGCGGCCGAACCCCTCGTCGACATCGAGGGGCTGTCCAGTGCTCGGGTCTGTCGGTTTCTGAATGACCTGGTGCGAAACATGGCGCCTGAGGAGCACTACCTGGAGGTGGGAACTTGGAAGGGACGCACTCTGATGTCGGCTGCGATCGACAATCCAGGTCGCACCTGCTTTGCCTGCGACAAGTTTCGCTTGGTCGGGCGCTTCACGGGGCTCGGCTGCCTGGCGAAGCAAGCGCTCTACAGGAATATCGAGCGCTATCGGGACCGCAGCGCGCGAATCGTCTTCCACCACACCACCAGTTCGCGCCTGTTCCGTGAGCAACGGATCCCGGCGCCAATCGGAGTGTATTTCTACGACGGGGATCATTCGTTCGCCGGTACCTACCACGGCGTGGTCGCTGCAGAGCCGATCCTGGCGCACCGAGCCGTGCTTCTGGTCGATGACTGGAACGACAAAGTTATCCGTGCGGCAACTCGTGAGGCGCTGCGCGCGAGCCAGCTCGGTGTGCTGTGGGAGAGGGAACTCGATGGCGACCACTCCGAGAAGGGCTGGTGGAACGGCCTGGGTGTGTTCTACGTCGAGCGCAACGCAGGTGAGCAGCTAGCCGCGGCGGCCGCTCAGTGAGGTGCGCCTGCGATTCGATTCGCCGCGCCCTGGTGGCAGTGTAGCGGCGCTATCCCGCCTAGCAGCGCGCCCCGAAGCTGAGCACGTACTGGTAGGGGAGGCTCTTCAGTTCAGCGCACAGCTGAAAGCCCGCCGCCTCCATCTCCGTGTGAGCCTGGTCTTGGGAGATCTTGTGGTCGTCGGGTGGACCAACGGGCAACTCACCGAGGCGGAAGTCGACGATCACGACGCGACCCTGCGCCTTGAGGCGGCGCAGCACGCGCTCGAAGTAGGGAACGCGCTCGGAGATATGGTGATAGGTGTCCACGACCAGCACGAGGTCGAGGTCCCGCGGAAGCTTCGGGTCGTTGGGCTCCGCGAGGACAGTGGCGATGTTCTCGAGCTTGGCCTTCGCCGCGCGCTTGCTCAGGTGATCGAGCAGCTTGGGCTCGACGTCGACTGCAAAGACCTTTCCTCGCGGAACACGCTGAGCCAGGCGCACGGAGAAGTAGCCCGTGCCAGCACCCAGATCCGCGACGACGGCGTCCGGTGAAAGGCCGAGGAAATCGAGCACGACGTCGGGCTTTTGCCAGGCGTCTCGCTCCGGGTCGTCGAATACTTTCGCCCAGCGCTCCGGGTCGTCGAAACGGTGGTTGGCTGTCGCCGCGTGGTGGCCGTGGTGCTCAGCATGGGCGGTCACGTGGTGTTCACCATGGGCGCCACCTGCCGCTTCCGGCCGTTCGGACGCGCCGTGCGTCGGCTTGGGCTTTGAGTCACTCACTGCGGGTCGTCGAGCGGCGGTAGCGCATCCTACGAGGAGCAGGCCAAGCGATGCACAGCAAGCTCCGATCCCTCTGAGCCTCATGGGATCAGCACGAGCTTGCCCGTGGTCTTGCGGGCTTCGAGATCACTCAGGGCGCGCACTGCGTCAGCCAAGGGGAAGGTCGTGGGCGGTTCGGGGTTGATGATGCCCTTGCGAACGAGCTGCATCACCTCGCCCAGGCACGGCATCATCAAGTCTGGGCGCTTCTGCGCCATCACCGCCAGGTGGTAGCCGATGACCTCCACTGGCTTGAAGATGAGCGTGGTGTTGTCAATCACCGCCTGCTTCGCCGTAGCAGAGCCGAATACGACGATACGACCGTAGGGTTTTACTGCGCGGAAATTGCGCTCGAAGGTCTCTCCTCCGACCATTTCTAGCACCAGGTCTACGCCCTGGCCCTCGGTGCGCGCCTTCACTTCCGCGACGAAGTCCTGCGTGGAATAGTTGATCAGCTCGTCAGCGCCGTGGGCCTTCGCTAGCTCCAGTTTTTCCTGGCTCGACGCGGTCGCGAAGACCTTGGCGCCCAGGTGCTTGGCGAGCTTGGTCGCGGCGAGACCCACCCCACCCGCGGCCGCGTGGATCAAGACCGAGTCGCCTTCTTGGAGCCGACCGACGGTCTTGAGGCAGCCGTAAGCGGTGAGCCACTGCACGGGGAAGGCAGCGCCTTGCTCCATCGTCCAGCCGTCGGGGAGTGGCAACAGGTTGCCGGCGGGCCACGCGATGTACTCCGCGAACGCGGAGACGCCGTAGCCCATCACCTGGTCGCCGACCTTCAGGCTGCTGCCCTCGGTGGTCTCCACGACTTCGCCAGCGGCTTCTACGCCAGCGATGTACGGCGGCTTCGGTCCACCCGCATATAGCCCCCGCGCCTGCATCACGTCGGCGTAGTTGATGCCTGCCGCTTTCACCCGTACCAGTACCTGGCCCGGTTTGGGTTCTGGGACTGGCTGCTTGCCGATCCGCAGATCACTGACTCCGGACAAGCTCTCCGCGACCACCGCCTGCATTGTGTCTGCCATGCGACGCCTGGCTTACACCGACGAGCGGCGAGGACTCAAGGAAGGTCGGCTGACGCAACGCAGCGGCCAGGACATCTCGGTCCGTCGCGGAGCGATTTGGAGCCCCCACGCCGCTTCGTGGCTCTGCGCCACTGTTCCGCCATCAGGGGGCACCGGGTGGCGCAGACTTGGGATCTGCTGGCTCGTCCGCGGGCACCAGGAAGTTGGCGCCGCTCTGGGTCTCCAGGACGGCGTCGAGACTCTTCACGCCACCGTCGGGGCTCTCGATGTCGTCGTAGACGTACCAGGCCGCCTGGGCCCGCTGGGCGTCGAGGTCCAACAGGAAGAAGCCGCGCTGAGTAACGTTGGAGTACTTGATGTGCGGGTTCTCGCCGAGCGCCTGCTTCACCACATTGTCGATTCCCGCCGGAAACCCTGGGGACGTCACGGCGGAGGTCACGAACTCCACCGCCACCGAGCCCTTGCCGGAGGCGGGGTCGTACGCATCGGGGTTGTTGGGATCGGGGGTGAGATCACACCCCCAGCCGCTGTGGATGTCACCGGTGAGCACCACGACGTTGTCGATCTGGTTGTCCTTGAGCAGGGACATGAATCGCTGCTGTGAACCTGGGTAGCCTTGCCACTGATCGTGATTCACGAGCGTGCCACCGCCCTCGGAGTTGGGCGCGCCCTGTGTCTTGAGAAACGCCATCATCACCTGCTGCCCCACGATCCGCCACCGCGCCTGGCTCGTCTTCAGCTGATCGTCCAGCCACGTCTCTTGGTCGTCGCCGAGCAGCGTTCGCCCCGGCTCCTCCACGGGAGCTTCGCCCAGCAGCTTTCCGTCCTGTTCGTCTCGTCCCCACAGGCGGGTGTCCAGGAAGATCAGGTCGGCTAAATTACCGTATGAGAAAGACCGAAAGATCTTTCCGTCTTCGCCGCCACGGATGGGCATCCACTCGGTGTAAGCTTGAATGGCCGCAGCCTTTCGCGCCGCCCACTCACCCTCGGTCGCCGGGTCGTGGTTCTCCGCGCCGTCAGCGTACGAGTTGTCCGCGGTCTCGTGGTCGTCCCACACCGCGATGAATGGATGCTCCCGGTGCACGGCTTGGAGATCGGGGTCGCGCTTGTATTGGGCGTGACGCATCCGGTAGTCCTCGAGGGTGAGGATCTCGTGCTCCGGCTCGTAGCTGCGCACGTCACCGTATTCCCCGTTGCCGTACTCGTAGATGTAGTCACCCAGGTGGAGGATGGCGTCCAGGTCCAGCTCCCTCGCCAGGTCCCGGTAGCAATGAAAGTAGCCGTGAGCCAGGGATGAGCAACTGGTCACGCCGAAGCGAAGCCGCTTCACTTCACCACTGGGCGCCGTCTTGGTCCTGCCCGCGGGGGATGTTCGGCCCAGTGACTTGAACCGAAAGTAGTAGGTCGCGCCTGGCCTGAGCCCCTCGACGTCGACTTTCACCGTGAAATCGTGATCCGCGTTCGCCATCACGGTGCCGACCGCGACGCGCTGGTTGAAGGCGCGATCAGTGCCAATCTCCCACCAGACCTCGACCGCCTCATCAGGTTTCTCTGGGGAAACGCGTGTCCAGAGGATGATCGCGTCCGGGAGTGGATCGCCGCTCGCGACGCCGTGCTGAAAGAGCAGCTCCGGTCCGAGGGGACCGTCGTACTCATACTGGTCGAGGTGATCGCGCTCCTCCGCGGCGTCTTCGCTGCTGCACGAGACGGGGAGGGACGCGGCGCCGAGCGCACCGGTGGACCGAAGAAAGTTGCGGCGAGAGAGGCTCATGCAGCGCTCCTAACGAGCCCGCATGCCTTTGCGGCGACAGCTGTGTAACGGATTCGTGCCCTGACCCAGCGTTCGCTAGAGACCTCGGAATGCTTCTGGTTTCAGCAGGCCCTCGTCACCTCTGGCGATCACGGCGTCGAGGATGCGTACGACCTCGGCCTTGTCCCGGGGCAGTTCGCTCTTGATAGGCAGATAGTTGCTCGCGTGGTTCGACGAGAAGCGGCAAGCGGTGAGGTTGCTCTCCGCGACGATGGTGCGCAGCTCCTGCAGCATGCGAAATTTGCCCGGAAGACGAAACTCGCCTCGCTGGGCGGCCTCGAACAGTGGGGTGCCGGGGACGAGAGTGGTCGTGAGCGCGCCCGCATACGGCGGGTCCATCTCGGTGAGCAGAGAGGCGGTGTTCCTGGCGTGTTGCTCCGAGAGCTCCTCACCCCCAACCCCGAGCAGAATCATGACGGAGTGGGAGATGCCTGCGGCGGTTAGCTTTTCCGCGGTGGCAATACACTCCGCTCGGGTGCCGCCCTTGTCGATCAACTCGAGCACTTCGTCGTCGCCGGATTCGAAGCCGTGGTAGACGATGCCAAGCCCTGCTTCGCGCAGCGCCTTGAGCTCCTCCACGCTCTTGCGCCCGACGCTCCGGGTGTCTCCATAGACGCCTACGCGCTGGATCCAGGGCAGCTCCCGGGCGACTGCTTCGAGGATTTGTAGCAGGCGCTTGGTGGGCAAGATGAGCGCGTCGCCATCGCACAGGAAGAGCTTCTCGAAGCGCGGCCCCAGCGCCCGGGCTTCCTGGATGTCACGCTCGATCACGTCCCACGGCTTTATCGTGAACCGCTTGTCGCGATACATATCGCAGTAGCCGCAACGGTTGTGGCTGCAGCCGACGCTGACTTGGAGCAGCAGGCTGCGCGCTTCGGATGGCGGACGGAAGATTCGGCCGACGTAGTCCATGGGCCGCGGAGCCTAGCACCAGTGCACGAATTGCTCCGCTGGACAGCTGCGTTCCTGGGCGCAATGCAGCGACCTGCGGCTGATTCTGGCGCCTCGCAGGCTTGCAATCTGGGCCGATCAGCCCCAGAAGCTGTTCGGTGAAGCGCTCACGACTCTCCCCAGGCTGGCCCTTCGTGTCCGCTGTGACTCGGTCGGCCGTGACGAACTCGGTCGCTGGAGCCGGCGCGTGAGCTGGAGCTTCACGACGCTGTCGTGGATTGCTTGGGCGCTGGTCGTGCTGAGCGCCTGGTGGCTGCGGTCACGCCCCTATGCGGTTTTCCGCGGGGTAGTGATCGCCTTGCACAACCTGATGGCGATAGCGGTCTATTCGCGGCTGCCGGAGATCCCGGCGCTGCGGTACCTCTTCGTCTATCTCCACGCCATGGTCTTCGTGCAGGCGGTGCTGTTGATCTGGCCTCGGCTCATGCCCATTGGCTACCGACTGCTGGTCAGCCTGCCAGGGTCGTGGTTCGCAGCGAGCACCCTATTCACGTTCCCGTGGGCGATCGCCTTCGCGCTCGGCTGGAACGTGCCCGGCGTGTGGCTGCCGTACCTGGTCGGGGCGTTTGGTCTGGTTCAGTCACTGCGAACACGGGAGACGGAGGTTCACATCCGGGCGGGCCGTTTCGGTGGCCATCTAGCGAGCGTTGGTGAGGGAGACCCGGCCCTGAAAAGAATCCGGGTGGAAAATAAGGCGCTGAGTGGTCGCCCGCTGCGCATCGTCCAGATCACCGACCCCCACCTCGGCCCGTTCATGAGCGTCGAACGGTTGAGGCGCATCGCGGAGCGGGCCGTGGCACGGCAGCCGGATCTGGTGTTGCTCACGGGAGACTTCTTGACCATGGAGTCCCAGGCCGATCCGAGCTTGCTGGGTGCCGCGCTCGAGCCGCTGAACGCGCTGCCCGGTCGAGTCTTCGCGTGCCGTGGCAATCACGACTTGGAGGCTCCGGGGACGGTGGCGCGCGCGCTGCAGCACGTCGGGGCGGAGCTGTTGATCGACGACGCTCGAGTCGTCGATACGCCGGTGGGCCCCGTGCAGATCCTCGGCATCGACTACGCGTTCCGCGGGCGACGTGAGCGCATGCAGGTGACGTGCGAGGCGCATCCTCGCGTGCCCGGGGCGCTGCGGGTGGTGCTGCTGCATGACCCCGGCGCGTTCGTTCACCTGGCGCCGGGTGAGGCGGACCTCGTGCTGTCCGGGCACACTCACGGCGGCCAGGTTGGGCTCCTGAGCCTTGGATTGCCGCACACCATGCTTGCGCTCTTCAGCCGTATTCCCGATCACGGCCTGTGGGCGCGAGGCTTGGATCGCCTCTACGTGCACCGCGGAACGGGTCACTACGGCTTCCCGCTGCGCATCGGCGTGCCCTCGGAGGAGAGCGTGCTGTGCGTGCATCCCCCCGAGGCGAGCTGAATGTTCGAGCTTCGCGCGCCGTCCCGCGCTGAGTGGCTGAAGGCCGTGATGGAGGACCTCGACTCTTTCCTCGTGGATCATGCCGCGTGTGAACGCAAGGCGTCGGCGCTGGGTATGAGCTTCGTCGTACGCTACCCAGATCGCCACGAGATGCTCGATGAGCTGATCGCGTTTTCCCGTGAGGAGCTGGAGCACTTTCACGTGATGTATCGCGTGCTGCGGGCGCGCGGCTTGAGCTTCGCCAACGACTACCAAGACGAGTACGTTGGAGCCTTGCGAAAGCTCGTGCGCACGGGCCGTGAGGAGCGCCTGCTCGACATGTTGATCGTGGCTGGCGTCGTGGAAGCCCGCGGTTGCGAGCGCATGGGCCTGGTGCGTGATGCACTACCGGAGGGGGAGCTCAGGGAAGTCTACGTGCAGCTGACGCGTGCAGAGGCGCGCCATCACGGGCTCTTCTTCCGTCTGGCGCGCCTCTACTTTTCGGATACTGCGATTCAGGAGCGTTCGAGCTACTTCCTGGATGCGGAAGCTCAGATCCTCGACCTACAGCCGCTCCACGCGCGACTTCACTGACCCAGGCAGTAGTCGTAACGCTGCCAGCACGCCTCGGGAGAATCCGGGAGGAAATGCAGGCATTCGTCTAGCTCGGTTTGGCACGGGTCGGCCGGCTCAGGTGCAGGGCCCGTACACTCCTCTAGCAGGGGTTCGCAGACTTCCGGAGGCGCCCCAGCGTTCATGCAGTCCACGTAGTCCTGGTCGCAAGGCGTGCCTGCGCAACCGCCACCTGCTCCAGCGTTGCCTCCGGGATCCGGACATCCGCCGCCTTGTCCGGTGCCACCCCATCCCGGGTCGCCGCCTTGTCCGGTGCCACCCCATCCCGGGTCGCCGCCTTGTCCGGTGCCACCCCATCCGGAGTCTCCCGCCTGACCCGAGCCACCCCATCCGGGATCTCCGCCCGTTCCGGAGCCGCCCCATCCGGAGTCTCCCGCCTGACCCGAGCCTCCCCAGCCAGAGTCACCCGCGTCGCCTCCCCATCCGCTGTCTCCGCCATATCCGGATCCGCCACTGCACTCGCCGGCATGGCTCGGTCCACCTCCCGTCGCGTAGCTCCCCCCTGCGGAGTCGCCACCGTAGGCGGGCATACCACCGGTGGCGTACCCGCCACCGTAGCCTGCGCTGTCAGGCGGCTCGCCCTCCGAGCGCTGGCTGGACCCTCCCGTGCCCTCCTCGATCTGATTACAGCCCACGGCAATCAGCACCATCACACCCACTGCAAGTCGTCGCATACACCTCTCCAACAGGCTTCGAGCCGAAGCCAGCGCACGCGTCGGAAGACGCGTGTCAGTTAGTGCCGCACGGGAATGCGCGGCGATCGCAACCGTCCCGGCCCGTGCGCGCCATGCGGCCACGGGGGTCGTAGGGATGTGATCCAAGGGGCAGAGAACCGATCAGCTGGGGGTGCTCATGTTCTGCCGTTTGCAGAAAAGAGCGGGAAAAGTCCCAGCATCTGCCGCCCCTGGCGCTAGTGCACTCGCGCCTCGACGCCTGCGTAGAGCGCCACCTCATCGTCGTCCCAGCGTAGCGCGAGCACGTCTCGCGTGTCGGCGCTGCCTGCGACCTCGGAGGAAGAGGTGGTCAGGATCCACTGCACGCCGGGCAGCGCGGCGCGCAGCGCTGGCAGCAGGCGCGCCTGAGCCCCACGGTCCTGATGCAGGTCGACGTCGTCGATACACACCACGCCTTCGCTCACACGCGGGTCCGAGCCAGGATAGGCTGCCCACAGCGCCCGGGTCGGCAGTGCGGCGAACGCGACCAGGTGGCGCGCCTGATTCGGCAGCGAGTCGAAAGCCAGCCGTTGCCCGCTGGGCGACGAGAACAACGGCTCGAACGTCATCGGGTCCAGGCCATGATAGACGTGCCCAGTCAGGCTGACGACGCCGTTGACCGCTGTGCGCATGGCGGCCCCCAGGATCTCGAGCTTGGGGGCTGCGACGCGAGAGCCGCTCGCACGTTGCAGCGCGGAACCGATCTCGGCGTATGCGAGCGCCTGCTTGGTCTCTCGAGAAAGATCACTGCGAGTCGCGTCATCCAGACTGTGTGGGGTGCGAACGTCGTAGCGCGCCACCCCCCGCGACGGCGAGCTGAGCACGAGCGGTTGGCGAGAGAACCAGCGCGTGCTGGCGAACGCCAGGAAGACGAAGCCGCGGTCTTTCGCGATCTTGTCGAACAGCGCCTGCTCGCGCCGCCGCAGCAGCTCGGTCTCCGGGTCCTGGAACAGCGTTGCGCCAGGGGAGGAGATGCGCAGCGCATGAGGCCGCTCCGGGTCATCGTCACCCAGGCGCCAGTCGGCATTTGCCCATGGTAATTCCTGTGCGCCTGGCGGTGCCATGGAGGCAGCCTTGGGCTGCGCGATGGCGTAGCCCGGGCGCGTCGAACCGATGGCGTGAATCACCGTGGTCTTGCCGACACCCGAGGCGCCATACAGTACAGTGAGCATGCGCGGCTCCCCGCTATCGTCCACGAACGGTAAGACGATATCGCGAAAGGGCATGAGCCCAGCGATGCGCAGCCCGAGCAGGTGCATCGCGTCCGAGTCTAGCAGACGCGGGGCCCCGCCGTATGCTCAGGCCTGGCGGAGTCGCCCGCTCAGCTTCAGCTGCACGCGATCGGCCACCACCATGAGTCCCAGCGGTGCCTTGACCTTGGGCACGCCGAGTCGGCTCAGTGATGCTTCCCCCGTGCCACTCAGCTCCAGGGCGTCGGCCTTGGGGGTTGCGCTGACGTTCAGGCGCAGCGTCGTGCCCGCACCTTCGACCTCGGCGAGCACCACCGCTTCGCCCGCACGGCGTTCGGCCGTCAGCTTCAGGCGAATGTGGGAGCCGAACGCCTCTCGCAGTTTGTCCCTGCTCTTCTCGCCGATCTGTCGTGCGTCGGAGCTGCTCAGCTCCGCAGGCCGCCGCGACTTGTTGCGATGCAGGGCGTGGGCCACGAACGCGGCGATGGGGATTTCGACGCTACCGCTCAGCGACTCCGGCTGGCTCGGGTCCACGTCGGCTGAGACGTTCAGCTCCGAACAGCGGACGCTGACGTCGTAGGCCATGCGCGCCCCAATCCCTTCACTGAACGTCTCGACGATCAGCTCCAGATCCCCGGGGCCGGCTTCATAGTGCGCCATAGGGCGGCCATTGCAGCGCCCAGACCAACAATGAGCAAGAGGCTTTTGCCAACGGGGTGTCAGGAGGCCGCGTCAAGCGACTCCGCTTGGCTGGATCCCGCGGCAACCGAGCGCCATGCTGCCTGGGATGGCCAAGCGGACGCAGCGACCCGGCGCTCCTGAGTTGTTTCACCCCGCGGTGCGCGCCTGGTTCTCACGCGAGCTGGGTGAACCGAGCGCGCCACAGCTGGCCGGGTGGCCCTTGATCGCCTCGCGGGAGCACACCTTGATCGCCGCACCCACCGGGTCCGGCAAGACCCTCGCCGCGTTCCTCTCGGCGCTCAACGAGCTGATCGAGCTTGGCCTCCAGTCTGAGCTCGAAGAGCGCTGCTACGTGCTGTACGTGTCGCCGCTCAAGGCGCTCAGCAACGACGTGGAAAAGAACCTGCAGCTCCCGCTAGAAGGGATCCGTGAGGAACTGAGGCAGCGCGGCCTACCAGACGTTGCTCTGCGGGTGAGCGTGCGCACCGGTGACACGGCGGCGAGCGAGCGCGCCCGCATGCTGAAGAAGCCGCCCCACGTGTTGGTCACGACACCGGAGTCGCTCTACATTTTGCTGACGAGCAAGGGCGGCCGGGAGCTGCTCAAGGGCGTGCGTACGCTGATCGTGGACGAAATCCACGCGCTGGTGCGGGACAAGCGGGGCAGCCATCTGGCGCTCAGTATCGAGCGCCTCGAAGCGCTCGCGCCAGGGTTCGTGCGCGTCGGCCTCTCAGCGACGCAGAAGCCGATCGAGCGCGTCGCCGAATTTTTGGGGGGTGAGGAGAGCCGGGGCCGCCCCCGGGCTGTCCATATCGTGGATACCGGACACAAGCGCCACCTGGACCTGGCCATCGAGGTGACGTCGAGCCCACTCGAGGCCGTCATGGCCGGAGAAGTCTGGGAGGAGATCTACGATCGCGTCGCCGAGCTGATCGGCGAACACAAGACCACGCTGGTCTTCGTCAACACCCGGCGCGTGGCTGAGCGAGTGACACGCCACTTGGCGACCAGGCTGGGTGACGACAAGGTCACCTCACATCATGGCTCGCTCTCTCGTGAGCAGCGTTTTCGCGCGGAACAACGCTTGAAGTCCGGGGAACTCTCGGCTCTGGTCGCCACCGCGAGCCTCGAGCTGGGTATCGACGTCGGTGCGGTCGAGCTGGTGTGCCAGCTCGGCTCCACCAGGAGCATCGCAACGTTGCTCCAGCGTGTGGGCCGCGCGGGTCATAGCCTGGGAGGCGTGCCCAAGGGCCGAGTGTTCCCGCTCTCGCGCGACGAGCTGGTCGAACAGGTAGCGCTCCTGCACGCCTTCGAGCGAGGTGAGCTCGACCAGGTTCAGATCCCCATCGCGCCGCTCGATATCTTGGCCCAGCAACTCGTAGCGGCGGTCGCAGCCGAAGAGGAGTGGCAGAGCGACGCGCTGTATCAGCTGGTCAAGCGCGCCCATCCCTACCGTGATCTGCCGCGTGAGACGTTCGACGCGATCTTGGAAATGCTCGCGGACGGCTTCACCACGCGTCGCGGCCGTCGCGGTGCTCACCTGTTCTATGATCGGGTTGGCGAGCTGATCAAGCCGCGCCGCGGCGCTCGTCTGACGGCCATGACCAATGGCGGAGCGATTCCAGACACCTTCGACTACGAGGTCGTCGCTGATCCCGGCGGCTACTTCGTCGGTACGATCAACGAGGACTTCGCGATCGAGAGCATGGCCGGTGATATTTTCCAGTTGGGAAATGCTTCGTGGCGCATTGTCAAGGTCGAACCGGGCCGGGTCCGTGTAGAGGACGCGAAGGGCCTGCCACCGAGCATCCCGTTTTGGCTCGGGGAGGCGCCGGCCCGCACGGACGAGCTTTCCCTGGCGGTCAGTCGCCTGCGTGCCCAGGTGGACGAAGACCTGTGTGCGCTAGCTGGCGGTCCGCCGAGCGCCGAGGCACTCGCGGCACTCTCAGAGCGCTACACCAGCGCTGCGGTGCCACGCGCCGCGGCGAGCCAGTTCATCGAGTATCTGGCTGCGGCGTATCAGGCGCTTGGCTGCCTGCCAACTCAGGACACCTTGGTCCTCGAGCGCTTCTTTGACGAGAGCGGTGGCATGCAGCTGGTGCTCCACGCTCCGTTTGGCGGTCGCGTCAATCGCGCGTGGGGGCTGAGCCTGCGTAAACGCTTCTGTCAGCGCTTCAATTTCGAGCTTCAAGCCGCAGCTACCGAGGATGCACTGATTCTCTCCCTGGGGCCTACTCACTCGTTCCCGCTGGAAGAGGTCTTCAGCTACCTGCACCCCAACACCGTGCGGCCCCTGCTCATCCAGGCGCTGCTCGTCGCGCCAATGTTCGAGACGCGCTGGCGCTGGAACGCGACGCGCTCACTGGCCATCTCGCGTTTCCGTGGAGGAAGCCGGGTACCACCTCGGCTCCAGCGCATGAACGCCGCAGATCTCCTCACGCTCGTCTTTCCGGATCAGGTCGCATGCCAGGAGAACCTCGCAGGTCCGCGTGAAGTCCCTGACCACCCGCTCGTGCAGCAGACCGTGAGCGACTGTCTGGTCGAGGCGATGGACGTGCAAGCCTTCGAAGCGCTGCTCGGTCAGGTGGTGGGAGGGCACAAGCGCCTGATAGCCCGGGATCTCACTGAGCCCTCGCCGCTCTCCCTGGAGATCCTCAGTGCGCGCCCTTACGCGTTCCTCGACGATGCGCCCCTCGAGGAGCGCCGAACCCAGGCGGTCTCTGCCAGGCGGTGGCTCTCTCCCGCGCAGGCCAGCGAGCTCGGTGCGCTGGACCCGGAGGCCATCTTGCGCGTCCAGGACGAAGCCTGGCCCAACGTGCGAGATCAGGACGAGCTCGCTGATGCGCTGCAGGTCCTCGGTGTCGTGCGGCACGAGAGCGCGGACGAGCTCGGGTGGCTCGATGGGCTTCGGGCCCTCGGGGCGAGCGGCCGTGCCGCTCGCCTCGCCCTGCCCGATGGGCAGTCCGTGTGGGCCGCGGTGGAGCGCTTGGCGGAGCTACGCCGGCTCTACGCTGGAGCAAAGGAATCGCCGACACTGGAGATCCCCAAGAAGCTCGTGCCCCAGATCGAACGCACCCCAGAAGAAATCCTCGTGGAATTGGTGCGGGGCCAGGTGGAGTGTCGCGGTCCGGTGCGTACACCTCGACTTGCTCAGGAGCTAGGCCTGGAGGCGCCTCAGGTGGAGGTCGCGCTGCTCACGCTGGAGACCGAGGGCTTCGTCCTCCGCGGTCGCTTCACCGCTGCCGACGCGACCCTCGAGGCTGGAGGAACCGAGTGGTGTGAACGCGGCCTCTTGGCGCGCATTCATCGCTACACGCTCGCGCGCTTGAGGAGTGAAATCGAACCGGTTCCGCAGACCGACTTCATGCGCTTCTTGCTACGCTGGCAGCGCGTCGAACCCGGGCATCAGGGCTCGGGACCCGACGCCCTGGCTCAGGTGCTGGATCAGCTGGAGGGCTTCGAGGCGCCCGCCGCGGCATGGGAGCACGAGATCCTGCCTGCTCGGATCGCGGACTATGATCCCGCGTGGTTGGATCTGCTGTGCCTCTCTGGGCGCGTCACGTGGCTGCGTCGCACGCCGCCCGCGGCGCAGGCTGGAGCGAGGCGCGGAAAGCCCGCTCCGGTTCGCGCTACCCCCGTTGCCCTCGTAAGCCGCACGAACCTCGGCGTGTGGTGCGCAGAGAGCACGCTGCCAAACAGCGAAGGCAAGGGGACGAACGACGCCCCTGAGCTGTCGCCCGCAGCGGCGCGCATCCGGGAAGTGCTTCGCCAGGCAGGCGCGTGTTTCTTCATGGACCTGATGGGGCGCAGCGGGTTGTTGCGCACCCAGGTCGAGGAAGGGCTCGCGGAGCTGGTGGCCCTCGGGTTGGCCAACAGCGATAGCTTTGCGGGCCTCCGCGCGCTCATCGTGCCCGCGGCACAACGCGGCCAGGCTCACAGGCGCCACGGCAGGCGCGCCGGGCAGGGGATGGAACTCGGTGGTCGCTGGTCTCTATTTGATTCCACCGCAGCGTTTGATTCCACCGCAGCTTGCACACCTCAACCTGCCAGTCGGAACACTGTGTCTACTGATACCGCGGGGATTCAAATGGAGCAGGTCGCTCGCAGGCTGCTGGTGCGCTGGGGGGTTGTCTTCCGCCGACTGCTCGAGCGGGAGTCTGCGCTACCTCCGTGGCGCGATCTGGTGCGGGTGCTGCGGCGGCTCGAGGCACGGGGAGAGATCCGGGGCGGCAGATTCGTCGCTGGGTTTTCCGGAGAGCAGTACGCGCTGCCCGAGGCGGTCAGTCAGCTGCGGGCTCTGCGGAGGGAGAACGCGGAGCCCGAGCTGGTGTCAATCAGCGCTGCGGACCCCCTGAACCTGCGTGGGCTCACGGTGGCGGGAGAGCGAGTACCTGCACTTCTCACTAACCGTGTGTGTTTCCGCGGAGGCGACGTCGTCGGTACCAAGCAGGGGCGTGCCATTCAGGTCATCGAAGCCGAGGAAGGCTGGAGTATTCGGCAAGTGCTGGTCCGTACGGGAGGCGCAGCGCGGAGAGTCGGCGAATCCAGCGTCGGCTGGAGGGGTAACCGAGCGTCGACTGCCCACTGACCATTGACTAACGCTCCAGATGGTTCGACACACCGGATGGTCGCATGTCGTCCCAGCTCCCAGATCCTGAAGACCCCGTGCCGTCCGAGTATTCCATCGGGGTCGCCGCGCGGCTCACCGGAATCACCCCAGACAAGCTGCGTATCTGGGAGCGGAGGTATGGCTTTCCGGTGCCCAGCCGCACCGCCAGCGGAGCGAGGGTCTACTCCGATGCTGACGTCAATCGCCTGGTCTTGATCCGGCGGGCCATGGATGTTGGCGCGCGCGCCGGGGAGGCGGCGCAGATGAGCGAAGAGGAGCTCCGGGCGCTGCTTCAGCGGAGCGCGGGGGCCGAGCGCGCCAGCGTTGTCAAGCTGCCACCACCCGAGCTCGAGACGGTGATTCAGCGCCTCAAGCAAGAGGACGTGGACTTCGTGCGCGACGCGCTGGCCGACGCGGCGGTCAGCCTCGGCGCCGAGCGCTTCGCCATCGAGTACGCCGCACCGCTGATCGAGCGCGTGGGCGCGGAGTGGGAGCTGGGCGAGCTCGCCGTGCGCCACGAGCACCTGTTCAGCCAGCAGCTCAGTTCGCGCTGTCGCCAGCTCCTGTTCGACATCGAGCCTGAGAGCGGGCCGGTGCTGCTGCTGGCCACCTTGCCCGATGAGCAGCATGGCCTGGGGCTCGAGTTGGTCAGCCTGATCGCCGCGAGCCGCGGCGTGCGGCCGCGGGTGGTCGGAGTCAACACGCCCATCGAGGACATCATCGAAGCGGCGGCGGCCATGCGAGCGCACGCCGTCGGGCTGTCGGTGGCGCTCGGCTACGATGTCGAGTGCGCACGCGCTGCGATTCACGAGTTGCTCGAGCGCCTGCCGCGCTTCAGCGCCCTGTGGGTGGGGGGGGCGCTGGCTCCAGCGCTGCGCTTCGATGACTCTCGCTACGCCGTGGTGACCGACTGGAAGTCGCTGACGTCGCTGCTCGACGTGTTGAAGCTCCAGCACACCTGAGCCGCCCTCCTCGAAGCGCACCTGGCGGCCCTTCTCAGTTCCGCGGGGATCGACCGTCGCAGTGCTGAGCGCCGGGGGCTCGGCGCGTCGCGATTCCAGCTCGAGTCAGGCGACGCGGCCCCGCCGAACGCGCGGGGGCGATTTGTAGAACATTTGTCCATGTTCACTCCGCCGGTTCATCCGCGGCTCAGACTGGATAGGTCCTGCAAATCCAACCGGTTACACCTATTGGACATAGCCTAGACAGACATTGGACAAATCGTAGACAAATGAGATGTCTGGAGTTGACAAAGTTTTGTCTTGGACAATGATAGGGGGGTGCGGTGAGGCCGCACGACGCCACCAGGAGCAGCCCCCATGTATCGAGATCCCGTTGTCAGTCGCTATGACGCGCTAGCCACCAAGTTCCCCAGCTTGTCCCGCGAAGCAGAGCTCGAGCTGGCCTGGGCCTGGAAGAACCACCGAGACCCAAAGGCTCGAGAGCGTCTGATCGGCTCCCAGCTGCGGGCAGTCACTGCGATCGCTCGGAAGCTGCGCGCCTATGGGGTGCCGCTCTCCGATCTGATGGCTGAGGGCAACGTCGGAGTGCTGCAGGCCCTCGACAAGTTCGAGCCGGAGCTCGGCTATCGCTTCGGCACCTATGCCGCGTTCTGGATCCGCGCGCGAATGATCAACCACGTGCTCGCGACGTGGAGCATCGTGCAGACGCGAAGCGGCGTCATGCGTAGTCGCATGTTCTTCAAGCTACGCCGCGAGCGGGCGCGCCTGCAGGCGAAGCTTGGGGACCCGGAGCTCGTCAAGCAGGCTCTAGCGAAACAGTTCGATCTGAGCGACGACAGCCTCCAGGCCATGCTGCAACGCCTCGACTCGGGTGACGTCTCTCTGGACCGCACCGTTAGGGACGACTCGTCTCCCATGATCGAGCAGCTCGAGGGCGACAACGAGTGCCAGGAGACCGGCCTGATGCGTCGGCAGCGGCAGGAGGTCGTCCAGAAGATCGTGGAGCGCGCCCTGAGTGAGCTGGACGCCCGAGAGCGACGCATCGTGCGGGAGCGCCTGATGGCTGAAGACGGAGAGGCGCTGAGCCTCGCGGAGCTCGGCAGGCGCATGGGAATCAGCCGCGAGCGCGCACGCCAGCTAGAGAGCCGCGCACGGAAGAAGCTGGCGCAGTCCCTCGGTGGTCAAGCGCAGTACGTCGCCGCGGCCTGACCGTACCTGCTTCCTTGTGGTCGGGGGTGAGGAGCTGCGTTGAACCTCTCCCCCAAACCCGTGTGGAAATAGGGGAGCGTCTGGCTCAGCCCATGCGGTGCTCGATCTCCGGTTCCACCTGGAAAAAGCGATTGCGATCGGGATCGTTGAAGGACTGGTAGTCGATGAGCCAGGGGGTGATCTCGCTGGCCCCGTTCTTCAGGCGTAGGGTCATCGCCTTGGGGGTCACCGAGCGGTAGCTGCTCTCTTTGGGCAGGTCGTGGTTGTCATGGCCTCCAGCGGAGAATAGCGAGATCAGCAGCTGGTTCTCGTCGTCGTAGATGCGCTTGAAGCCTTCGTCGAACTTCTCGTGGCCGCGCACCAGGGTGTGGCACCCCATGCGCTGGAGGAACGCCTGACACTGCAGGCGGCCGAAGGGAAAGCGGGCTGACTGTTCCTGGAGCGACGCGGGGATGACATCGGCGCTGGAAGGATCGCTCCACATCATCTGAAAGCGGATGTCCCAGTCGTTGAGGCTCGAGAGATCTTCGTACTTCTCCTTGAGCAGCAGGTCCCGCGGGATCCCGCCGTGCACGAACAGGAAGCGATCGAAGAACAGCATGTTCGGCATGGCGTCGAACAGCTTCATGTAGTGCTGAAAGACCTCGGCTGGCACGTGGGGCTTGAGGGTGTTGATGGCCTCCGCCGGCTTCACGCCTCCGTAAACCTTGCCCTGGTGCTCGAAGTAGTATTCGTGGTTGCCGCGGAGCACGTACACGTGTTCGGGCGCGGTGGAGAACACCTGCAGCACCGAGCGCAGCACGCCCTGGTAGCTGAACATGCCGCGATCGATGTAGTCGCCCAGGAGCACCAGCACCGGGTAGGTAGAGTTGGCTGGATCCGCGCGGTACTTACCGACCTTGGTGAAGAAGTCGGACTGCATGAGCACGCCCTTGAGGCAGCTGTAGCAGCCGTGAAGGTCACCCACTACCGTGAGTTCGTAGTCCACGTCCTGCTTGGCGGGGTGGATGTAGACGTGGCTGTCCAGGAGCGGATCCTGACCCGCGAACTCCTGGACTTGCTTCTTGCCCTTCAGCTTGCCATTGCCGCGCGCTCGCTGATCCTCGAACAGGCCGATCACCTTGTCGAGCAACTCGCGGTCGGCCTTGATTTGCTTGAGCAGCTTGCCCGGGTCCTTGCTGTAGTGGTGCTCGAACTGATCGAAGAAGGGATGGTTGTCTTGAGCCAGCGCCGGCTTGGTGGTCTCGCCGATGGCGACCGGCTTGCGGTCCTCGTCGTCTTCGATGAGCTCGACCTCGAGATCCTCCTCCAGCAGGTGAGCTAGCTCCCCGCGGAACTTGAGCTCGGCGGGGTGCACCTGACCGTCAGCGTGGATCAGCTCGTCGATGGTATCCATCAGCCCCTCTTGATTCTTCTGGTCGAACGACTTGAAGATCTCGAAGCAGCGCAGCTTGAGCTTGGAGTGTACGAACTGATCTTGGTTCTCGCCATCAGCTACCGCCTCAGTGAACAAGTCCTTCACCTGGCGATCGATGCCTTCAAAAACCTCGTGGAAATGCTTGGTGTACTTCCCGATCAGCTCACCGCGCAGCTTCGCGTCGTCCTTGGCGACCGCGCCATCGACGCGATGCTCGACGAGCTTCTTGATGTAGTCGCGGACGAACGTCTTCTCGGAGTCGTCGAAGTCGCCATCGATGTAGCCGAAGGTCGTCAGGTAGAAGATCACCGCGCGCATCTGGCGTTCCGCGGTGGGTCCGTCTTGACTGAAGGTGAGCATGGCCTCGAAGAATATTCGGGCTCACGGTTGCGATTCAATGCGCCTGGCTGACCAAACGCCAAATCGCTCGTGGCGCGGGTCAGCAGTGCTGCCGCAGTTTCGCCGCAGCGTGATGTTGCAGCGTGATGCCGCAGCGTGATGCCGCAGTGATATGCCTGCGCACCTGCGGAATCAGCGCAGGCATTTCCCAGTGGCCCCCGCTGGTCGGTCCTTCGCGCGTCCCAGCACTCGTGCCGGGTTCTGGTCGCTGCGTCCCCACACCCGGCGAATTGGCCGCTCCGCAGCGGTGCGAGTGTACTAGAGTAGCGGGCTCCGATGAAGTCGCAGGTATCGCACGCGCGGACTTGGGCGCTCCAGATCGCGGTCTTGGGAGGAGCTGCGCTGCTGGTGTTCTGGGGCT
>JAUILJ010000589.1 GCA_030433055.1 Polyangia bacterium | reverse complement strand
TGGCGGAAAGGCTCCTGGAACATCGAGGCGTTTGTTGGCATGCGCCGCGCGGTCGCAGGTAGCCTGATCAACTACTTCTTGGTCGATCCCAACGGCTTCGACAACTCCGACGCTGAGGACAACCTGGACTCAGCGTTGCACGGCACGCCGTGGCGCGGGTTCGTGCGCCTGGTGTTCGGACGGAGAGTGGACTGATGCGAGTCTTGCCTTGGGGCTGCGCGCTGGTGTTTTCGAGCGCTGCGTGGACGGCTCAAGCGAAGGACTATCGGCTGTCGTCTCCAGGTGGCCGGTCGATCTACGATGCACAGGAGACGTTTGCGGAAGCCGTGGACCAGCGATCGCGGCGCTTCGTGGTCGAGGCAGCGATCGGGGCTGGACCCGAGGGCAACGTCGGTATGCTCCTGGGTTACATCAACTTCCCCGTTCGGGGACTGGAGTACTACCTGGGCTTCGGGCTGGAATCGAACCCTGCACGTCAGTACACGGCCGCCGTACGCTACCTTTTCAACATCGAGGGCTACCGGCCGTACGTTTCCCTAGGGTACTTGTTCAAGGATGCCTACGCGCTGGGCACCTACACACACAACTTGTTCGGCGAGGTCGGCTACAGCTGGGTGTTGCATCGCACGTATCACCTCACGGCGGGGATCGGCGTGCGCCGCATCCTGAGTGTGCACGTTCGGGAGGACTCCACGCTCAACGCTAGCGACGTCGACCCTCAGTTGCTCGACGCGGAGCTAGACGATATCGCGCGCTGGGTTCCGACGTTCGCTCTGCGCTTCAGCCGCGCCTTCTGACTGCGCGTGTGGCCGCGGCGAGCCCTGGAGCCTGCCCTTTGGCCACGCTGCTCGGCTTCCCGCTGGCTCGCCGCGCCTCGCTCGCGCTCGCCGCGTTGGTCATCACCGCGGGTGGGTTGCGCTGGCCGGTGCTGTGGCCTGGAAGGCGCGCCTCGGGAAGGAGACGCTGGCACCCGAGGGGGTGCGGCGGACGCTGGTCGGCTTGCGGGTGGCGGTGGCGGTGGGGGCGGGGGCGACTCAGCTCGCGGACCGGTGTGAATCGAACACCCCGCGAAGACGCCGACGGTCGCCAGCATCAGCAGCAGCTTGGTCCAGCTCGAGAGCGGCGTAGATCGCGGGTTGAGTGCTTTCACGGGCGTTGGGAGGGGCGCGGGGAGCGTCACTCGGGTTGGACGGGGTGAGGGCCTCGATTGTTCTACCCCGAGGCGAGCGGTTTCTACCCTCCTGGCTTGCCAGGTCGCCGCCGTCTGCGGTCTGCTGAGGCGTGCAGTACGTGCGGCCAGGGCTCGAGCCTCGGGAGCTGGTGCTCGTCGGAGGCGGGCACACGCACATCCAGGTCTTGCGTCGCTGGGCGATGCATCCTGTCTCCGGAGTACAGCTCACGCTGGTCGCCGACCGAGGGAGCGCCATCTATTCGGGGATGGTTCCGGGCTATGTGGCTCAGGAGTATTCCCTCGAGGAAATCAGCATCGACCTCGCGCGCCTTGCGGGCCACGCAGGGGCTCAGCTGATCCTTGCGACGGCGGTCGAGATCCAGCCTCGAGCCCGATGCATCGCGCTCGAGGGCAGACCGCCCATTCGCTATGACGTGGCGAGCTTGGATGTGGGGTCGCGGGTGCTGGGTTGGCGCTTGCCCGGTGTGCAAGAGCACGCCTTGGCGACGCGGCCCATCGCAAGATTGACCGAGGAGCTGCGGGAGCGGCTAGATCGACTCGTTGCCGGGCAGCGCCTGTGCATCGTGGGTGGTGGGGCTGGCGGGGTGGAGCTGGCGTTTTGCTGTCGGGCGCTGCTGTTGGAGCGTGGAGCTGGCGTCAAGGTCGTGCTCGTTGATGCCGCCCGTGAGGTGCTTTCCGGGTACCCCGAAGCAGTGGGGCGACGTGTGGTCGAGCTCGCGGCGGAGCGCGATATCGAGTTCTCGTTGGGAGTCAACGTGGTCGCGGTCGAGCCTCGCGGCGTCAAGCTCGAGACGGGCGACCGAATCGACGCTGACCTGGTGGTGTGGGTCGGCGGTGCAGCTCCTCCTTCCTTGATTGAAGCAAGCGACCTCCCGAAGGATCCGCGGGGATTCGTCTTGTGTGATGATGAGCTCCGCGTGCAGGGGTACGACGGCCTCTTCGCTGCTGGTGACTGCGCAGTTCAACGAGCGCATCCGTGGGTACCCAGGGCAGGCGTGTATGCGGTGCGCCAAGGGCCGGTCCTGGATCACAATTTGAGAGCGACACTGGAGGGCGGGAAGCTCGAGCGCTACGAGCCCCAACGGGACTATCTCAGTCTCCTGAATCTGGGCGGCGGGGTCGCCGTCGGTAGCAAATGGGGCCGCACGCTGGAAGGTCACTGGGTCTGGAGACTGAAGGATCGCATCGATCGTCGGTTCGTCGATCGCTTCACCTTTGCGGACTCGAGTCGCAGACGAAGCGATGGAGTGCGGTGGCTGCGCCGCGAAGCTCCAGCGGGAGGTGCTGCAAGAGGCGCTCGGTGTGCTGAACACAGCGAGCGCAACGGACGACGTCGTCTTGGGGATCGCAGAGGGCGATGATGTTGCTGCGTGGAAATTGGGGGCTGACGTCGTGGTGGCGAACTTCGACGCTTTCAGTGCCTTCTCCCGCGACTACTTCACCCTGGGGCGGGTCGCAGCGACCAACGCCCTGAGCGACGTGTGGGCGAAGGCAGCGACGCCAGAGGTCGCACTGTCGAGCCTCTGCGTGCCTGACGCGCCTCGTGCACGCCAGGCGGAGCTCGTTGCTCAGCTGCTGCAAGGCGCTGCGGTGGTCTTCGCCGAGCATGGCGTGAAGCTGCTCGGCGGTCACACCCAGCGAGGTGACCGACTGAACCTGGGTTTCGCGGTGTGGGGACGAGCGCAGGGCCGCTTGTTGCCCAAACGGGGTGCGCGAGCGGGCGATGTGTTGATCCTCACCAAGCGCCTCGGCAGCGGAGTGCTGCTCCACGCGGATTCCCTGGGCGAGTGTCACGCGAGCTGGCGGGAGGCGCTGTACGAGTCGCTGCTACTGGCGAACGCCCAGGCGGGCAGGATCGCCCAGGCACTGGGCGCGCGGGCTGCCACCGACGTGACTGGCTTCGGGCTGCTGGGGCACCTCGTGGAGATGCTCGACACCGGAGCTGGTGTGCTCGGCGCCGAGCTCCAGCTGGCTTCGTTGCCTGTGCTCCCCGGCGCTCTCGAGCTCTTGTCGCGGGGCTACCGTTCGACTTTCCACGCTCAGAACGCCTCAGCCCGTGCTGGTTGTGAGCCGAGCCGTGTGGTGGCGGGTGCGGCCAGAGCCCGCACCGAGCTGCTCTTCGATCCTCAGACCAGTGGCGGCTTGCTGTTGGCGGTGCCTGAAGACCGCGCTCTGCCCCTGCTCGAGGAACTCCGCGACGCCGGGTTGAGCTACGCCAGTCTGATCGGCCGTGTTCGTCCATCTGGGCTCGCGCTGGTTTGACCACAAACGAGCGCGAGCCGCGCGATGAAGCGCGGCTCGTCAGTATATCCATGCGGAACCGCCGTGAGCGGCTGGGCCAGACTAGTTCACATTGACCGTGATGCTCAGCTTCTGCTTTTCGATCAAGCAGCGATCCGCGTTGCATACCGAGAACGCCAGGGTTCCGCTGATCGTCTTCGCTCCCTTTTCACTGGCCGTGAAAGGGATCGCCATGGTCGAACGCTTCTCGGTCACGCTCATGCCCTTGACTACGGTCTGAGGATAGGTGACGCCCGCCGGCGCTGCATCCAGAGTGAACTTGTAGGGGTACTTGTCGTTGCAGTGATAGGCCCCCTTGGCGGTGAGGACCGCGGTCACCGTGCCGGCCTTGCCCGCCGTGTACTTTCCGCCTGAAAGGTAGGCGGCGAAGGAGTCTCCGGTGGCTTCGGCGCCCTTCTTCTCTTCTACAGGCTTGTCGGCCGTGCTCGGCTTCGCGGCGGCCTTGTCCTCGGGCTTTGCAGCGGCCTTGTCGCCCGCGGCCTTGTCGCCCGCGGCTGAATTCCCCGCGGCTTTGTCGTCCGCGGCTTTTTCGTCCGCGGCTTCGTCGTCTGGCTTCTCAGCGGGCTCGCTGGGCGCTGGCGTTTCCGCGGTCTTGGCTTCGGGATCCGCGGGCTTCGTATCCGCGGTAGTCGCAGCAGCCTTCTCCGGGCTCGGGGTTGCCGCCTTGTCTTCGCACCCGAAGGTGAGGCTGGCTGTCAGGGTGAGGATCGCGAGGGAAGCGAATCGCAACATGCTGAAGAGATAGCACGAAGCTAGCCGAGTGGCGCTGAACACTCGTACAGCGCGCGACGATCTGCCCTGGCGGCCACGAGGCGCGCCTCACCCCCCAATTCCCTGCGCCTAGCCCGCTACCGAGCTGTTGGCGGCCTCGCCCTTGCTCTGGTCGAGGACCCTGCGGACGAGGCGTGCCAGCTCTTTCGAGTGATAGGGCTTGGCGATGACGGCGGCGAAGCCATCGCTCTTGGTGTGAGGATCGACCTCGTAGCCCGTCGCGAGGATCACCGGGATGTCTACGCCTCGCGCCTTGAGCTCAGCGAGCAGTCTGCGCCCGCCCATGTTGGGCATGACCGCGTCGGTGAGCACCAGGTCGAAGGTTTGCTCGCCCTTGGCGATGCGCTCCAAGGCTTCGGCGCCCGACCAGGCCAGGGTCACGCGATAGCCGCAGGCATCCAGCACGCCTTTCGCGGCCAGGAGCGGCGCGTCGCGATCGTCGACGACCAGCACCGATTCGGTGCCTTGGGGCAATGCGGACGCGAAGCGGTCGCTCTCGGCGTCGCTCGCGTCTGCCTCGCGTGCCGGCAGGTAGAGTGAGAAGGTAGTCCCGCGCCCCATCAAGCTGGAGACCGACGCCCACCCGCCCTGTTCCTTCATGCTGGCGTAGACCATCGCGAGGCCGAGGCCAGTGCCCTCGCCAGTGGCCTTCGTCGTGAAGAATGGCTCAAAGACTCGTGACTGCACTTCCTCGGGGATCCCATGCCCAGTGTCTGTCACCGTCAACACCACGAAAGATCCAGGGAGCGTGCGCGCCGAGGCAGCCGTCAGATCCGCCAGCCGCATCCTGAACTCGAGCCGGCCACCATCGGGCATCGCGTCTCTCGCGTTGAGCGCGAGGTTCAGCAGCGCTTGCTCTAGCTGGCCGCCGTCACCCAGGATGCATAGCTCCTCCTCCTCGAGATCGAGCTTGATGTTGATCGTCTCGGCGATGCTGCGCTCTAGGAGCTTTGCCACTCGTCGCACGACCTTCGCCGGGTGCATCGGGCCCATGCGCGCCTCCCGCTTGCGAGACAGCGTCAACAAGCGCTGAGTCAGCTCTGCGGCTTGCCACATCGACTGCTCCATCTGCTCGAGGTGCTCGTCCACCACGGGATCGTCTTGCTTGAGCCTGACCAGCGACACGCCCGCGAGCATCGCGGTAAGCAGGTTGTTGAAGTCGTGCGCGAGGCCCCCAGCGAGGCTGCCGACCGCCTCCATTTTCTGCGCTTGAACCAGCTGCTTGAGCAGCATGTGCTGTTCGGTGCTGTCGGAGATGAGCGCCAGAGCCCCGCCTCCGCTCAACGGTGCGACACTGAGCTGGATGTGCCGCTCGAGCTCGCTGGAGAG
>JAUILJ010000588.1 GCA_030433055.1 Polyangia bacterium | reverse complement strand
TGTTCGCCGCGCTCCACGACTTCGCCCTGGACTACCCTTTCCGCCCCGAGGACGAGGACTATCTTCGGTCCGAGGGGCAGTTCCCGCAAAGTTTTTGGGGCGTTGGCGTCGAGCCCGATGACCTCGAAGTCTGCGGCAGCGGCTTGCTGGAGCGCCGTTCCGAGGGAGGGGACCCGCACCAGCTGAGCGTGCTCGATCGCGCCCGCGGATGCCCGAAAGGTCGCAGGGGTTAGGGGAGCCGAAGAGCTCTCCGGCCACAGGATCGGCGCCTGGGCGATGGCCACCGCGCTGCGGATGATCGCGCCGAAGTTCTGAGGGTCTTGGATCCCGTCGAGGGCCAGGATGAGCTGTTCCTCCGGGGCGAGCACGCGCTCGAGGGGCAGTAGTCGTAAGTGTGGGGCCAGGCAGGCGACGCCCTGGTGGCTGGCACCTCGGGCGAGCCGATCGAGTTCTCCGCGGCGCACGCGCTCGACCTTGAGCACCCCCTGGTCGGTGGCGTAGCGGGCGAGCGCCTCGAGTCGCGGGAGCTTTCTGCTGTCCACCAGGACGCGCGTGAGCCCCGTTCCGTGGACTCGGATGGCCTCACGGACCGGCTGGAGCCCCACGACTAGCCGCTCTTCGGCGCTCGGTGCTGGGTCGGACTTCATGGCGATTTCACCGCCCCGGCGCCGAGCGCCTCAGCGACCTCGCAGGCGAGCGCATGGGCTGCGCTCTTCGGGTCGGCCGCGTCGCGCACCGGCCGACCCACGACGAGCATGCTCGAGCCGTGATGAATCGCCTCGGTGGGTGTGCCCACGCGCTTCTGGTCGCCAGCGTCACTGCCCGACGGTCGAATGCCTGGGGTGACCAGGATCGGGCGTGGCCCCAACTCCTGGCGCAGCCTTGCCACTTCCGCGGGGGAACAAACGAGGCCACCCACTCCGCACTCCACCGCGAGCTTTCCGAGGCGCTCGGCCTGAGCTGCGGGTGCAGCGTCCACACCGACGCGCTGCAGGTCGCTCGCGTCGAGGCTGGTGAGTACGGTGACCGCGAGCAGGCAAAGGCCGGTGCCTTCCTTCGCTGCGCGGTTTGCGGCTGCTTCCAGCATCCCCGGGCCCCCGGCCGCGTGCAGGGTGAGGTAGCGGGCTCCGAGCTGGCATGCGCTGGCTACGGCGCGTTCCACGGTGGCGGGGATATCGTGGAGCTTCAGATCCAGGAACACCGCCATGTCGAGCTCGCTGCCCAGCGCGACGGCCGCCGGGCCCTCGGCGACGAACAGTTCCAGGCCAACCTTGAGCACGCCCATCGAGTCTTTGACTCGTTCGGCGCCCGCGCGGGCCTGTTGGAGGGTTGGGTAGTCGAGTGGAAACGCCAGCCGCTGGCGCGCGGCTGCGAGTACGGAGGCTTCGAGAGTCATGGTCAGGGAGCGAGTCGCGGGATGTCGATCCACCCCCGGTGCTGGCGCCCGGTGGCTATCGGCAGGCGGCACACGACGGCCGGAGTGGGAGCCTACACCACACCGCCCGGGTTGTCCGCGCCCAGCGTGAGCCTCTGGGGCTACAAACGACGCGCGCCGCGCTGGGTAGCGCGGCGCGTGTCGCTGCCGGATGCGGCAGCGCTGCTCAGGCTGAGATCACAGACAGGAGCAGAGCGGATCGCCAGGTGCACAGTTGCAGGCTGGCTTCGGCTTTCCCCCACCGCTCGAAGGCTTGGAAGCACCGGCGGCGCCCACTGCGCCACGCGCCTTCTTCGTCTCGGCTTGGGCGGCCTCGAGCTGTGCCTTGAGGGCTGCGCGCTCGGCGTCGCTCTTCGCGGTCTTGAGGGCGTCTTTCAGCTCCTCCTCTTTCTTTTCCTTGTCGCGAAGATCCTTGGTCAGCTTGTCCAGCTGTTCCTGAATCCGCTGGCGCTCGACCTCGGCCAAGCGCTTCTCTTCCGCCGCCTTCTGATTGTTCGTGACGATCACGTAGCCAGCGATGCCGCCGCCAATCAGCATTGCCGCGAGGATCGACCCCACCGCGATCTTCAGCTTCTTCTTGCCCTTGTCACGGTTGAGCTCGGCGAGCCGCCGTTCGTGCTCCTGCTGGGCGGAGAGCGCTTCCATTCGCGCCCTCTGCTCGAGCTCCGCGCGCGCGCGCTCGATCTCGGCCTGCTTCATCGCCTCGACGCGGGCTTCTTCCTCCCGTCGCCGCGCCTCTTCTTGACGTCGGCGCTCCTCGTCCTCGCGCAGGCGGAGTTCTTCAGCCTCGCGGGCCGCGCGCTCTGCGTCCTCACGGGCGCGGCGGGCTTCGTCCTCCCGCGCTTTGGCGTCCGCTTCCTCTTTGGCGATGCGATCCTCCTCGAGGCTCATCAGTTCCTTGAGGGAGAAGAGAACCGAGCTTTCCTTCTCTTCGGCCATGGGCGGCTGGACTCCTTAGCTGTGCGCCAATGAGCGGCGCGTGGGTTGGTTGGGCGGGTCGCGCCTAGGGCGCGAAAGGTAGCTCCCGGTTCGCTTCTGGTGCCTTCAGTCGGCGAGAACGAGCGGAACGTTGGGAGGGGGGTGCACTTCGAGAGTGAACCTTAGAGGAGATTGAACACTTGTGAGTAACAGAATGCAGTTCGAGCTGCGTTTGCAGAGCGCCGAACCGGCCGCTTGGGCCAGCAAGCAAGTCGGCGACTTCGTGAGAGCCTGATCCGCGCTGTGCTTCGAGCCATCGAACCAGTCGATTCGATGACGTTGAGCATACCTCAACGCGATGGGCGAATAGCAATCTCGCGCGGGCTTCGTCAACGACGGCGCCGCGTGGCGCCTGCAATTCGCACTCGGCTGGGTGCGGCACCCACGACCTCGCCGGTCGGGCGAGATAGAGCGAGTGGGAGTTCACCATCGGAGGCCACGTTCGCGCTCCGCCCGCACCCCGCGGCTCAGAGCACGAGCCGCCGTGCGCAGCACCCAGGCATACGGCCCGCGGCATGTCGCACCGCGTAGGGCAACCCCCCACACACGCTCGCAGTGTGGCCGACCGCAACAGGCGCGGACTGGTGCGCGAAGGCTGGGCTGTCAGAGGCAACGACATGGTTCGGTTCGGCACGGGTTTACGGCGCCAGCTTGGGACGAAACCGTGGGCTGCCAGCTAGGACTCGGGGTCCGGATCCGTCCTTGGGTGAAGTTTTCACTAGGTGTGTGGCTTTCTTGGCGCCGACCCTCCGCAAAAACCGATTGTCCGAACTCGGGTCAGCTCGTAGCGTTTGTGCACATGACCCGGCCAACACAGGGGCGTTCTAACGGTGGGAAGCGCCCTGGACTCGAGAGTCGCCCACGGCCTGCTCGCTCCGCGATCTGGGTCGGCCTGGTGACGGCGGCAGCGCTGGTTGCTTTTGCGGCGTGCGGCGGCCCCCAGGAGGCGGGGGGGCTCGGCGATGAGTGCTTCCGAGCTGACGACTGTGCGTTCGGATTGGTCTGTGTCGAAGGCACCTGCTCCAACGACTTGAACGGCATCGTCTCGACGGTCGACGGTCCCTCGACTGGAGGGGCGCCTGCGACGGGCGGCGCAGGCGTCGGAGGCGCAGCCGGAGCAGGGGCCACCGGTGGTGTCGGCGCTGGCGGCACCGGCAACGCCGGCAACGGAGGGACGGCGGGCTCAGGCGCCAACGGTGGCGCGGCGGGCTCTGGTGCCAATGGCGGCAGCGCAGGAACCGGCAACGGTGGGAGCGGGAACGCCGGCAATGGCGGGACCGCAGGAGCTGGCAATGGCGGAAGCGCCGGCGCGACGAACGGCGGCAGCGCCGGGACCGGAAATGCGGGTGCCGGCGGGACAGGGAACGGCGGCGCTGGAGGCACCGGCAGCTCCACCGGCGGCGCGAGCGCGGGCGGCACCGGTGGCACATAGTGTCACCCCGTTGATCCACGGCGCGTCTCACCCCCCAACCCGGCGAAGCAGCAAGTAAAAGAGCCCGTCGGCTGGGATGCCAACGGGCTCTGGGCTTATCCGCAGGGATATCTGGCTATTCGCGCCAGAACAGCTTCCAGGGGTTGTGCTTCAGGTCGCGCAACATCTCCTGGATGTCGTCGTAGAGCGCCTCGTCCATGACCAGTGCACCGACTGTGCCCTTGCCGCGCTTGATGTGGGCGATGATGGCCTGTGCGTCGCCAGTCGCCAGCTTGGCGCGGCCCGTGATCTCGCTCGCGTCGCGGGTGATCTTGTCGATGCGGGCGAGCTGCTCCGGCTTGGTCAACTCACCAGTGAGCTTCTTGGCGTCACCCATCACCGCGCGGCTGTCCTTCATCAACGGGCCGAGGTTGCGGTTCACGGTGACGGTGGTGGTCTCGACGTTGTTGATGATGCGGTTGATCTGCGGATTTTCCACGTAGCGAGAGCGCGCGCTCTTGAGCGTGTCGTTGGCTTCGACGGTGAGCGTCTCGACGTTGGTGACGATGTTGTCCAGCTTCTTGTCGTTCTTCTTGAAGAAGTTGCCCGTGCCGGTGAGCGTGTTGTGGAGCCCGTCGAACGTCTCGCTGATCTTCTTTTCGTTCTTCGTGATGCCCGTGTACGCCGCGTGGAGCAGCTCGTAGCTCTCGCTGAGCAGCAGATCGAGCCGGGGCGGACTGACGCCGTCCACCGTGGTTCCGTCCGCCAGCAGGGGACGATCGTAGGAACCCGGATCCACGGCCAAGAAGAGCTCTCCGAGGACGCCCTGGCTGGTGACATACCAGCGCGAGTTGTCGTGGATCGAGCCTTGGTACTTCTTCTGGATCTTCGCGACGACGCGGATGGGGGGTAGGGGCTCGTTGGTTTCCGCGTTGACCTCTCCCGCGCGGAACTCAATCTCGTCCACCGTACCGACCTTCACGCCCGCGATGCGAACCGGAGCGCCGGTCTGCAAACCACCGGGGTTCTCGAAGTTCACATAGACGGTGTAGGTGGGCTCGAAGCTGAGCCCGCCGATGATCACGACGAAGCCGCCTAGTAGACCGAGCGCGAGCAGGATGAGGACGCCGACTTTGACTTCGATGGAACGCTGACTCATGAAACTCTCCGCAGACTACAGAAGAAGGGGTCAGGCATCCATGGGCCCTTCGGCGCGCCCATTGATGAATTGCTGGATGATCTCGTCGGGCGAGTTGCGGAACTCGTCCGGAGTGCCCAGCAGCTTCACGTGCCCGCCGTAGAGCATCACGATGCGATCGGCGATGGTGAAGATGCTGACCAAATCGTGGGAAACCACGATACTGGTTACGCCAATCTCGTCGCTCAGCTGCCGGATCAGCGTGTCCACTCGCCGCGCGCTCACCGGATCGAGGCTCGTGGTGGGTTCGTCGAACAGGACGTACTGGGGCTCGAGAGTGAGGGCGCGAGCAATGGCCACCCGTTTGCGCATGCCGTCGCCCAGGGCAGCCGGGTAGCGATCCGCGAACTCGCGCATACGCACGGTTTCGAGCAACCGATGGGCTTCGGTGAGCGCCTCCGGCACCTTCATGCCGCGGTGTTTGCGCAAGGGAAGGGCGACGTTCTCGGCACAGGTCATGGAGTCGAAGAGCGTCGAACTCTGAAAGACCATCGCGCACTTCTTGCGGACGGGGTAGAGCGACTGCTCGGAGAGCTGAGCGACGTCTTCGCCGTCGAGGAGGATCTCTCCGGCGTCCG
>JAUILJ010000587.1 GCA_030433055.1 Polyangia bacterium | reverse complement strand
GACGGGGCGCGCGACGGGCGCGCTCCAACTGGCCCAGGAATTCCCAGCAACGTCTTCTGTGGAGGGCGGCGCGGAGCAGCGGGGAGGGAGGCTCGATGCGTCCCGGACCCAAGCCCAGTGTCGTCAGGCGCTTTGCGACCTGGACGCGGGATCTTCGGGCGGGGGTCGGCCATCTCTCCCATTGTTTCTCAGTGGGCGCCACTGAACCAGTCCTGATGCGCGAATCCATTGTGTTTGGAAGTGCTTAGGTAAGTCGCGGCACGCAGATTCAGTTTGGCGAACCATGGCGTTGGGCGTGCTGTGGGAGCGCGCGTGGCATGCTGAATTTTGGGGAAGCCAGGCCGCTCGGAACGAAGCACGGGATCCGAAGGGCAATGGGCGGCGCTTCGCGTGCGCGCGCGTCGGTCACTACGGTGGGCGTATCCACACGCAATGTTGGGCTCAACACGCGCACACACGCGGCACCTTCACTACCTGTGCGCGCGTGCACCTCGCGATCGAGGCCCTTCGGTAGTGGGGTAACGGGGCGGACGGTATTGCACGCGCGCTCGGATTCGGGGCGCATCGTTTTCGGGGCGTCCGCTTCAGACGGCGGTTTCGAGTGCTCGGATTTGGGCGTGGAGTTCAGCACCTCTTCCGCTCCGGGCCCATGAGCGCAGCAAGCGGACGCTGCTCCTCGCGACACGGAACTCCACGTCCGCACCGAGAGTTCTCTCGGTGAAACACTTGCTCCGAAGGGAACTGGCGCCGGGTCTCACCACGGGTGCGGTGTCGGCGACACGTGGCTCGCATCATGCCTCTCGAGGTCGGAGTCGAGGCAGAACCGCTGGCTCGCGCTCGAGGCGAGTTTGCGGGAACGCGGGCCCCGGCGAGCCGTGATGCGAGCGGGCGAACGGCGCCCAGAGACAGACCCCAGCCACCAGGAACACGCCAAGCAGGCGGGCTGAGAACCGCCGTGGTGGGCAACGGCACCCGTCCGCCGCGTCTCACCCCCGCGCCCGGTCCCATCGTGGGCCCGTGATCCTTCAGCGCCAAAACCCATGAGAGCACTGAACGCGACGGAGCACATTTCGAGCAGAACCGCGGAGATCCACCCAACTGCCTCGCGACGCCGGGAGACCTGTAGAATCTGAGGTCGAAGTCAGTTTTCCGGCATGTGTCCGGCGTGATAAGAAAGGCGTTCGCGCTGGCGTCACTGCCCGGTGGCCGGTTGGGGCGCGGACAAATCAGGTTGGGCGACAACGGGGGCGTGCGTGAGATCGAAGGCGCGCGCACCAATGGAGACGATGATGAAGCTTAAGGTTGTTGGGTTGGCTTGCGTGGCGGTTGTGAGTCTGAGTGCGTTCGGCTGCTCCAGCGACAGCGGAGAGAGCGGCAGCGGGGGCAACGGAGGGAGCGGGGGCACGGGGAGCGTTGGTGAGTGCATGCCCACCGCCGCGGAGTGCTACGCCGATGGCCCCACGGGGCCTGGCGCCGAGTGCCTCGCGAAGACCGACAACTCGAACTCCGATGTTTGGACTGGCCGCTTCTCGTATCTGAAGATCGACAAGCCCCCCGCGCTGGCCAACCAGCTGATCCAGAACATCGTGGTCAACAAGGGGATCGCGCTCAACCAAGAAGCCTGCAACGAGACCGGTGATGGCACCTTCACGTGGCTCATCGAGTTCAACTCGACCACGGGCAAGCTGAAGACGGGCGGCGGCGATCCCATCACCGACCCAAAGGCGGGGGGTTGCTTCGTCTCGATCCCCAACTCGAATCCAGCTCTCGACGTGAAGCCGGCCACCGTGGACGTTACCGTGGACGACGACGGGAAATTCGCAGCCTCCGTGGAAGGCGTGGTGGTGCCGATCTTCCTCGATGTCGAGAAGACTAAGGTCATCCTGCTGCCGCTGCACGGCATCGCGTTCGATGGACAGTTCAGCGCCGATCGCAACTGCGTGGGCAAGTACAACGGCGACATCTTCACCGCTTCGAACCTCTGCCAGCCCGACACCACCACTGGGGAGACCGAGTGGACCACCGGAGGTCACCTCAAGGGCTACATCACGATCGAAGAAGCCGAGGACGTATACATCGACGACCTGAGCACCAGCCTGTGCGCTCAGATCGCTGGTCCTGACTGGAAGGGTCAGCCCGATGGCAAGTGCTCCGACACCGCGGCCTGGCAAGCCGGCGAGCGCCCGGAAGGCGACTGGTGCGCGGAGACCAACGCGCCAGCAACCGCTGACTGCAAGAACGCCTGGGCGCTCGAGGCAGGGTTCGCTGCTTCGGCGATCAAGATCAACGGCGACTGCCAGTAACCCGCTGACACGCGCCAGCACCAGGCGCTGCAGGGCGAGTAGCAGCACGCCGCACCCAAGGCGCCGCTCCCAACAGAGCGGCGCTCTTGGCATTTTTGGGCCCAGGGACGCCCGCGTGTCTTTTGTGTCACGACCCTTGGCTGGATCCCAAGGGCGTTACTTCGTGGTAGACGCGCGCGATGCAGCTTGCGCGGCTGATCGGACCGGAGCTGAAGGCGCTCCTCGAGGAGAGTCCGGCGGAGCTGCGAGAGCTACTCGACGATATCCACCCCGAGGACGTCGCTGACGTCATCGAGGAGCTCGATCGAGACCGCGCCGCGAAGGTGCTGGAGAACCTGCCAACGGAGTACGCCGCGCAGGTGTTCGAGCGCCTCGAGGAGGGCGTGCAGGAGTCCCTCGCGGAGGCGATGGGCGTTGATGTCGCCGCCGAGCTCGCGGTGGAGATGGACACCGACGACCTGGCGGACTTCGTAGACGATCTCCCCCCGGAAATGAGCCTGCCGCTGATCAAGCGGCTGGAGGAGCTCGACGCCGACGTCGCAACAGAGGTCCGGGAGCTCCGTCAATGGCCCGATACCTCCGCCGGTGGCCTGATGACGACCGACTACATGTGGGTCGAGCCTGGGCTGACGGTGCAAGGCGCGATGGAGGAAATCCGCCGCCAAGCGGTGGACGCCGAGACCCTGGACGCGATCTACGTGGTCGACACCGATGACCTGGTGAAAGGCTACCTGCGTATCCGCGACGTATTGCTCGCGGACCCCATGGCCAAGGTCGAGGAGGTGATGCGCCTCAACCTGATCAGCGTGCCTCCAGAAATGGACCAGGAGGACGTCGCGCGTACCCTGGGGAAATACGACATGAACACCCTACCCGTCGTCGACGAGCGGGGTGAGATCCTGGGGGTGATCACGTCGGACGACATCCTCGACGTCATGGCCGAGGAGCAGAGCGAGGACGTCCACAAGATGGGCGCCATCGATCCGCTCAGCGAAGGCTACTTCGACACTTCCCTGCTCACATTCGTCAAGAAACGCGCTCCCTGGCTGCTCGTGCTGTTCATCGGCGGTTTCTTCACGGCAACGGCCATCCAGCACTTCGATGGAGTGCTGGCCACCATCGCGCACTTGAGCTTTTACCTGCCGATGCTGATCTCCGCGGGCGGCAACTCGGGGTCTCAATCCTCCACCCTGATCATCCGCGGCCTCGCCGTCGGCGACATTCAGACCAAAGACTGGTGGCGGGTGCTCTCCCGGGAGCTTGCCCAAGGCTTGATTCTCGGCGGAGCGCTGGGGGCGGTAGGCGCCGCCCGAGTCACCATGGCAGGCGAGAACCCGACGTTCGCCTTGCTGGTCGCCGCCACGCTGATCTCCATCGTGGTGATGGGCTGCGTCGTGGGCGGCATGATGCCCATCTTATTGAACCGTGTCGGCCTCGATCCTGCGACCAGTTCGACGCCATTCATCGCCACCTTGGTCGACGTGCTCGGCATCATGATTTACCTGAGCCTCGCTCGCTGGTTGCTGCTGGAGAGCGGCATGGGCGCCTTCGGAACGAGCTAGCGCTCGCCGCGTCGCCGTTCAACGCTCCGGTTCGACGCAAAGCGGCAGAAGCAGCCTGTTTTTGGGGGTTTGGGGTGAGACGCGCTGTATGTAAACAGTTCGGCCAGCCACACACATTCGTGTACAGTGTGCACGAGCGTCGACATCCCTGGGTACGCCCAGACAATCCAGCCAGCAACCTCGCGCCCCTGACCCTCGTATGCCCACGCTTTCTTCGAGCATCGTCAAGCACTCGGTCGCCACGATGCGCGAGGTTGAGGATGCCCTGGCCCGACAGGTGCTTTACGGCGGCGACCTGCTGACGAATCTGCTGGAGATCACGCCGGTAGACGAGGCCCGCCTGCTCGAGCTGCTGAGCCAGCTGCATGGACTGGGCCCAGCCCCCAGCGGCGTGCTGCCAAGAGCCACTTCCGAGACGCTCCGGCTCTTGCCCAGCGACGTCGCAAGCCGGCACGCCGTGTACCCGCTGGAGGAGCAGTCGGGAGCACTGGTCGTGTGCGTCGCCCATCCGCTGCCAGACGACGTGGAGAGCGACCTGTGCTTCTTGCTGGGAGTCCAGCTGAGGCAACGCGTGGCCCCGAGGGCTCGCATCGCTCAGGCCATTGCCCGCGACTACGGGGTCCCCCTCGACCGTCGCTCGGCCCGCATCGTGGCGCGCCTCGACGGCGAGCCCGATCCGCACCCCAGCGAGGGACCACCTCCCATCGAGTTGCCGCTGAATCTAGCCGACGTACCGCGACCGCCCTCGGTGCCACCCATCGCGTTCCCACCGGCCACCGAGCTGCCTTCGGTTCCACCGCCTGCTTCGGGTCGGGATATCCACGAAGCGCAAACGGGCAACGTCCCCGAGGTTGCGCTCCGGGAGCTGGTCAAGCAGAGCCAGCCGCCGCCACCTCCAGATTTCCCCCAGGAAAAACTTGAGATCCCGAAGGCCCCGCTCAGCCTGCCCTCCCCCCAGGCCGCGCTGAGCGCGACCAACGAGGCGGGCCCTGCAGCCAAGCCGGCGGATCTGTTCGGGCCCCTCTCCGAGGAACCGGCGACCACGCTGTTTCGTGAGGAGGCTGACGCCGCGCCACAAGGCGCCGCGCCACCGGCGGCGAGCCCAGCCGCACAGGCCGAGGAGGCCACGCCAGGAGGCGACCAGGAGTCCAGGAAACCGAACGAGGACAACCAGCGCACCCAGCCGTCGTTGCGCGTTCCCCCACTGTCCAAGGACGAGCACCACCCGAACGTTTCCCTCCATCCATCAGCGCTGCCGCCCGAGACCGCGGATTCAGTCAGTGCAGCGAAGCCACCCGCAGCAAGCGCAGTCGCCGCCGCTGCTCCGGAGCCCACCGCGGACGCTGCGCCCACCGCGGACGCTGCGCCCACCGCCCCCGCCGCGCACGAAACGGAAGACGACGCGCCGCCGGTCTCCATCGGGCCCTCACCGAGCCAGCGCTTGGCCAATCTGGGTCGAGACGTCGAACGCTGGAAGGCCGACCAGAAGCCGCGTCGGCGTGGCCCATACCCCGCAGCCGACGCAGAGCAAGATCTCGTGGACGCCGAGTCTCGAGATGACGTGCTCTCCGCGTTCTTCGACTACTCCGCACAGTACTTCGAATACACCGCACTGTTTGCCGTTCAAGGCGACCTCGCGGAAGGGCGCAACGCCAACGGTCCAGGGGCGACCACCGCAGAAGTGCGCGGCATCGGCGTGCCTCTCGATTTGCCGGGCATCTTGCGAAGCGCAAAGCT